>DAOTYW010000308.1:0-4872 GCA_034434755.1 Anaerolineae bacterium
TGGCAGGGCCGGTGTGCCGGCCCCTCACCCCACCCCCTGGCCCCCGCCGTAGGGGTTGGGGTGAGGGCTCAGCGCCGCGGACGGTAGGCAGTTACCCCCGAATCCGTTGACGGCCTCCTTTCACTTCTGCAGCAGCTCACTTCTGCAGCAGCGGCAACTGCATGACGAAGGTGCTGCCCTTGCCTGGTTCGCTCTCGACCCAGATGCGTCCGCCGTGCGCCTCCACCGCCAGCTTGCAGAAGGCCAGTCCCAGGCCGCTGCCGACCCGCCGTCCGCTGGTCGAGGCAGCCTGCTGGAACTTCCGGAACAGGCGCGACTGCTCCTCCACGGGGATGCCGGGACCGGTATCGGAGACGCCGAGCCGCATCATCGTCGGCTGCTCGGGATCGAGCCGCGCCCATAGGCGCACCGTTCCATTGCTGGGGGTGAACTTGATCGCATTGTCCAGCAGGTTGTTCAGCACGCGACCGATCAGATCGGCGTCCACGGCCGGCTGCGGCAGTTCCGACGCCACTTCGACCTGTACATCCACGCGGCCCATGGTCGCCAGGGGCAATACGCGGTTGACCGCCTCGCTGAACAGGGTGCCGATATCGGTGGGGCGAATGCGCAGTGGCATCTGTCCGCTCTCCAGGCGGCCGATGTCCAGCAGATCGTTGACCATCCGCAGCATCCGATCGGCGCTCCGGCGGGCCAGCTTGAGCAGGTCCTCGATGTCGTGCAGTCCCCGCCCGGCCAGGCCGATCTCGACCATATCCACGCTGCCCATCAGCGCCGACAGCGGCGAGCGCAAGTCGTGGACCAGCATGTGGGTCAGTTCCTCGCGCATGCGCGCCAGCTCGCGCTCCTCGGTCAGGTCACGGAAGACCAGCAGCCAGCCAGAGACCGTGCCCTGGGGATCGTGCACGGGGGTCAGCGTGCACTCGGCGTGTCGCTCGGGTGGGCCGGGGAAGACGACCTCCCGCCGCCGCATCGCCGCTCCTTCCTGGGCTAGGGCCTGACGGTCGGCGTCCAGGTTGGCGGATGGGTAGCCGATCCGCGCCGCGAACGGCTGACCGGCGCTGTCGGCGGGCGCGTCGAGCGGCTGGCCGATCCACTGCGATTGCGGGACGCCGGCCCAATCGGCCAGTGTGCGGTTGGCCGCCAGCGCACGGCCATCGGTGTCCAGGAGCAGGATCGCCTCGCGCGTAGTGCGCAGGATCGAGTCGAGCTCCTGGACGCGGCGGGCCAGCGCCTGGTCGGTGCGGGCGTACAGGCGGGCGTTCTGGATCGCCACGGCGGCCTGCGCGGCGATGGTGGTGAGCACTTCCTGGTGTGAACGGTCGTAGGCGTCCGGCGTGGAGTAGGATTGCACAGCGATGACGCCGAGCGGTTCGTCCCCGGCCAGCATGGGCACGCCCACCCACGAGGCAGCGGGTTCGCCGATCTGGTCCAATCCCAACCGTTCCAGCGCTGCGCCAACATCCCGCCGGATCAGCAGCGGCGCGCGGGTACGCAGGACGTACTCGGTCAACCCGTTGCCCATCCGCCGCGAGCGCCAGCGCTTCCGCTCGTCCCCCTCGATCGCCAGCGGGAACGAGACCTCGTCCGCCTCGGGATCGTATAGCGCGACGAAGAAGTTGCGCGCCGGCATGAGCCGGCTCACCTGAGCGTGGACCGTCGAGAGGATCGTCTCCAGGTCGAGGCTGGCGCTGAGCGCTTGACCGACCTCTTGCAGGCTGTTCAACTCGCGCACTCGCCGTTCGAGCCGCCGACTGGCGCGGTCGAGGCTGCGGGTGAGCAGGGAGAAGGCGACCAGCAACAGGGTGAAGATCAGGAACTGCCCGATCCGCAGCCGGGTGAAAATCAGGGCCATGAGCGGGGCGAGGAGGATTGGCGTGCCCTCGTAGATGAGGAGATTGGGCAGGGAACGCAGGTAGAGGCGCAGCGCGGCGCGCCCGCGCATGAGGATGAAAACGCCGGCCAGGACGTAATTGATGCTGATGTAGGTCAGGCCGAGGAGCACCAACTGCGGAGCCTGGAGGTAGCTGATATCGGTCAGGGGGATGGCGCCGCCGAGCAGCCGGTAGACCTCGCCGCCGGCGAAGACGCTGAGCGGGAGCATAGTGGCGTTGGCCGCGCTCAGGCCGAACAGCACCAGGGGGGCCCGCTCCACCGGCAGTTCCAGCTGTTCGCCCCAGCGGTAGCGAATCAGCCCGTGGAGCCAGGCGCCGGCGAACGCTGCCCAGCCGGTCCACACTGGGCCCATCACCAGGCAGGTGGCGGCGAGGGCCATCGGCAAGAGCGACGCCTGCCCGCCGCCGATGGGCACGCCGAAGGTCATGGCAAACAGGATGAACAGGCTAAAGAAGATCCAGGGCAGCGGCATGAACGGGCCGGGCGACCCGGTCACAGTCAGTCCGACCAGTAAGGCCAGGACGATGGCCCCGGCGACCAGGGCGACGATCGAACGCTGTTTCCGGTTCATCGCATTCCGCTTTCCCTGTCGGGCCGACGGTCACACGCGAGGCAGGACAATGGACGACTGGCCCTGGTATTTCCCTTTCCGGTCGGCATAGGAGACCCCGCATTCCTCGTCGGCTTCGAAGAAGAGCACCTGGGCAATGCCCTCACCGGCGTAGATCTTCGCCGGCAGCGGCGTGGTGTTGCTGATCTCCAGGGTGACGAAGCCCTCCCACTCCGGCTCGAAGGGGGTGATATTCACGATAATGCCGCACCTTGCATACGACGATTTTCCCAAGCAAACGCACAGCACGCTGCGTGGGACGCGAAAGTACTCCACCGACCGAGCCAGGGCGAAGGAGTTAGGCGGGATGATGCAGGTATCCCCCCGATAATCCACCATTGCCCGCGTGTCGAAGCGCTTCGGATCCACGATCGTCAGATCGCCCAGGCCGGGGGTGAAGATCTTGAACTCCGCAGCGACGCGGATGTCGTAGCCGTAGGACGACAGGCCGAACGAGATCAGCCCATCGCGTACCTGATGATCCACGAACGGCTCGATCATCTTGTGCTCCAGCGCCATCTGGCGAATCCAATGATCGGGTTTCAAACCCATAACTACCTCCAAAGTGTGCAAGTGAGCAAGTATGCAAGTATGCAAGTATGCAGGTGAGCAAGTCCTCACCCGTATGCTTGTATACTTGCATACTTGCTCACTTGCTCACTTGCATACTTGCATACTTGCATACTTGCATACTTGCATACTTGCATACTTGCATACTTGCATACTTCCTACATCCGCTCCGGCGCGTTCATACCCATCAGATGCAGGACGCGGGCCAGGACGCCCTGGGCGGCGCGCACCAACTGCAGCCGGGCGCGGGTCAATCCGGCCTCGGCGGGGTCGGACGAGACGACGCGGCAGTCGCGGTAGAAGGCGTGGAAGATCGCCGCCAGCTCCTGGGCATAGAAGGGCAGGAAGTGCGCCGTGAGCCTCTCGGTGGCGATCTCGACGATCTCCGGCAGCTCCAGCATCTTGCGGATCAGCGCCAGCTCGCCGGGGTGGCGCAGCAGCGAGGAGTCCGCCGGATCGTCCAGCGACCAGCCCTGCTCCTGGGCGTGGCGCAGGATGCTGGCGATGCGCGCATGGGCGTACTGGACGTAGTAGACCGGGTTGCGCTCCGATTGCTCCACCGCCAGGTCGAGGTCGAAATCCACCGTCACGTCGGCGGTGCGGGCCAGCAGCAGAAAGCGGATCGGGTCGGGACCGACCGTGTCCAGCAGCTCGCGCAGGGTGACGAAATCACCGGTGCGCTTGGACATGCGCACCTCCTCGCCGCCCTGCCAGAGGGTGACCAACTGGTAGAGGATGAAGATCAGCCGGCTCGGGTCGAGGCCCAGCGCCTGGGCCGCCGCCCGCACGCGGGGCACGTCCCCGTGGTGGTCGGCGCCCCAGACGTAGATGGCGCGGTCGAAGCCGCGCAACACCAGCTTGTCCAACAGATACGCGGCGTCGGAGGCCAGGTAGGTTGGGCGCTCCGCCGGGTTGGCGACCACCTGCGGCGAACGGATCAGCACGGCGTCCTTCTCCAGATCGGGGTGGCGGAACCAGACGGCGTCGTCGTACTCGACGACGTACCCCCGCTCGCGCAGCAGGGCCAGGGCCTGCTCCAACAGCCCTTCCTCGCGCAGGTCGCGCTCATGCCGCCAGGTGTCGAAGTGGACACCCAGGGCGGCCAGGTCCGCCGCGATCCCCACCAGCAGCCGCTCGATGGCCCAGGCGGCAGCGGCGCGGACCGCCTCGGCGCGCTCCGTCTCCAGGTAACCCCGCCCGGCCTCAGCGGCCAACTGGCGGCCCAGGTCGCCCACGTAGGCTCCGTGGTAGCCGTCCTCCGGGAAGGGGACATCCTCGCCCAACGTCTGGGCATAGCGAGCGATGACGCTCTCGCCCAGCCGGCGCACCTGTGACCCGGCGTCGTTGACGTAGTACTCCCGCTGCACCCGATATCCGGCGGCCTGCAGCACGGAGGCCAGCGCGTCGCCGATGACCGCGTTGCGCGCCGAGCCGACGGTCAGCGGACCGGTGGGGTTGGCGCTGACGAACTCTACCTGCACCGAACGTCCGCCGCCCAGTTCCAGCGTCCCGAACGCCTCGCCGGCGGCCAGGATCGGCTCGACCTGGGTGGCCAGCCAGTCCTCGGCCAGCCAGAGGTTGACGTAGCCCGGCGGGGCCGCTTCGGCCCGCCCGATGAACTCCGCCGGCGGCAGGTGAGCAACGACCCGCTGGGCGATCTCCAGCGGGTTCATCCGCGCCTGGCGGGCCAGCTTCAAGCACACGGATGAGCTGTAGTCGCCATACTCCGCCCGCTGGCTGCGCTCCACCGGCGGGTCGGGCACGGGGAATGACGGCAGATCGCCCGCCGCCTGGGC
>DAOTYW010000309.1:0-1694 GCA_034434755.1 Anaerolineae bacterium
TGATCGCGCCGCCGATAGAATTCCCGCTCAAGATGATCTTCATCCTCGTCTACGTCACGGCGTTCGTCAGCCTGACCGCCGGGTTGACGATCTTCATCCTGCAACACTACCTGAACGATCTCGACACGCGCCTGCCGCAGCCGATCTTCGTCCACACTGACCGGTTGTTGGAGATCGTCATGCAGTCCGTGGCGCGGCTCATCCAGCAGGGGGAACCGGGGCGTGCCGCCGATGGGCCGGCGAGCCAGAGGACCGCCGTCCGGTTCGAGATCGTCTCCGTGACGAGAATCCCCCGCGATGGCAGCATCCACATCCTGGCCCGCGAGGGTCACTACGTGCGTTGGACGTCCCCGGATGCCCAACCCAGGCCACAGTGGACGGAGTGGAGCATCGAAGCTGACCGCTGGGGACGGTTACGCGCGCTCAAACCGCGCGCCACGGCCCACGCGTTTCCGCCGCGGGTGATCATCGGCCAGGAGCGGTGATCAGCGGGCCGCGCTGCCCCTCCCCGCCAGGGCATCCTCGACCGTCAGCCAACCCGTCGCCGGAAATAGCTGCGCCACCTGCGGCGTGAAGCCCGGCGCGGCGGTCAGCACCTCGGCCGGCGTCCCCTGCGCCACCACCCGCCCCCCGTCGAGCAGCGCCACCCGGTCGGCGGCCTGGGCGGCTAACTCGACATCGTGGGTCACTAACAGCACCCCCGTCCCCTCGGCCTGCCACTCGCGCAGCATGCGCAACAGCTCCCGCTTACTCCCGTAGTCCATCCCCCGCGTCGGTTCGTCCAGCAGGAGGAGCGACGGGCGGGTGACCGTGACCGCGCCCAGCGCCACCCGCTGCCGCTGGCCGACGCTCAGGTCGCGCGGGTAGGCGGCGGCGCGGTCGCTCAACCCCAGGCGGGCCAGCAGTCGTGCGGGCGCGACGGGCGGGCGGGCCAGCAGGCCGTGGTTGCGCAGCGTGACCGCCAGCTCCTCGGCCACCGTGTCCGCAAACAGCAGGTCGTCCGGCTCCTGGGGCAGGTAGCCGACCCGCCGGCAGATGTCGGCGGTGCTCTGGCCGGCGAGCGCCTGCCCGTCCAGCGCGACCGTCCCCCCGTCGGGCCGCAGCAGGCCAACGATGCACTTCAGCAGCGTCGTCTTGCCCGATCCGTTGCGGCCCATCAGCACGACCAGCTCCCCCGTTGCGACCTCCAGGCTTACACCGTGCAGGACGTGGGCGTCACCGTAGGAGAAGCGCAGATCGCGGATCGCCAGTCGCGAATCGCGAATCGCATATCGCATATCGCGTATCGCATATCGCGTATCGCGTATCGCGATTGGCGATTTGCGATTGGCGATTGGCGATTGGCGATTGGCGATTGGCGATTGGCGATTGGCGACCTGCGATCTGCGATACGCGATTGGCGATCTGCGATACGCGATACACGATACGCGATGGGCCTCCTCCACGGTGAGCGGTAGCGGCGCCCAGCCCAGCGCCTTGCCCAGCGTGACCAGCGGCGGCGTCTGTTCCATGCGCCGCAGGACCTGGCGCGGTGGGCCGCTGAGGATGTCCGTCGCCGGGGGAGTGGGGAAGGCGATCAGCCGGTCGGCGTGCGGCAGGACGCGCTCCAGCCGGTGCTCGGCCAGGACAATGGTCAGCCCCAGCTCGCGGTTCAGCCGCACCAGCGCCTCCAGCACCTCCTCCGCCGACTGGGG
>DAOTYW010000310.1:0-9438 GCA_034434755.1 Anaerolineae bacterium
CCCGGCGGGAGAGGGGCGGGGGCCAGGGGGTGGGGTGAGGGGCCGGCACACCGGCCCTGCCAGCACCAGGCCTGGTAAAGGGTAGGCAGTTACCCTCCCTCACTGCTTTGTGCCTTCCGAGGCAAGTGGTGAGATTCGGCTGACCAGACCGATGGTGAGGAAGAAGGCAAAGGCCAGGTCGATCAGGAAGAAGGAATGATCCACCAGCCCGTGAGCGAGCATATCGGCCATCGAGCCCATCAGGCCGATAGCCAGGGCGCGCTCGTCGCGGTCGGGTAGCCGACGCAGGGGGAGCGCCAGTCGCCAGAAGGCTACCTGTAGCCATATCCCGGCTGCCGCGCCGAAGACCCCCAATCGTGCCCAGTGGTCGAGCAGAAAGTTGTGCGGATGGGAGAGGTCGGGTTCCTGCCAGGCATCGGGGAGGATGTAGCGGCCCCGGTACTGGTAGAGGAAATTGTCCAGTCCGACGCCCAGCCAGGGGTGGTCGCGGATCATCGAGAGGGTCGCCTGCCAGAGCTTCAGGCGGAAGAATGTAGTCCCGCCCCCGGTCTGGAACAGGGAGGCGAAACGGGGCAGGCGCAGCAGGGGGATCGCGGCCAGGCCGGCGGCGGCCGTGGCGGCCAGGGTGGCCCATAGCCAGCGCCCTCCCGCCAACAGGCCGATGGTCACCAGGGAGGCCGGCACGCCCAGCAGCAGCGCGCCTTTGGAGAAGCTGAGCAGGATCGCTGCTCCCACCGGCAGGGCGGCCAGGCCATAGGCCAGGCGTCGGCGGCGCTGGCAAGCGAAGAGGGGAATTGCCACCAGCAGCGGCAGCACCCGTCCCAGGTACAGGCCGACGTTGTTCGGCGAGCCGTAGACCGAGCGCAGGCGCGGCAGACCGCCTTCGGCTGTGATCAGGTTCTCCCCCAACCCGTACTGCACCAGGCCGATGCCGGCGACGACCACCCCGCCCAGGACGAAGCAGTCAACGAGTCGCCAGACGGCTGCCCGGTCGAGCCGGGACGTGCGCAGCATCAGGTAGAACGCCGCCGGCTCCAGGATGACCAGCCGCAGCTCCCGCCACGCCTCGCGCTGGAACTCGGCGAAGAATGGCGAGACGATGGCGACCAGGACGAGGGCAAGGACAGCGCGGTCCAAAGTCTGCAAGTGGGCAGGTTTGCAAGTGGGCAAGTCTGCAGGTTTGCAAGTTTGCAAGTTTGCAAGTTTGCAAGTGGGCAAGTCTGCGGGTTTTCCTGCCTCCCGACTTGCAAACTTGCAAACTTGCAAACCTGCAAACTTGCAAACTTGCAAACTTGCCCACTTGCGCATGCCCCACGAAACCAGCGTCACCAGGGTCACGATCTCGGCCATGGAGAATGCCTTATCCAGCAGCGGGCGAGGGAGGGTGTAGAAGGGGGCCAGGGCGGCGATGAGTGCCAGCCCCAGGTCGGGGCGGAGGAGGAGCAGGGCGAACAGCGCCAGTCCGGCAGCGACGGTCAGCAGGAACCAGGGGGAGTAGTAAAAAAGCCCGGCGGCGGCGAGGGTGGCGGTGATGCCCACGCTGTCCCCCAGGCGGCGCAAGGCTGTGCTCGCCTCCGTGCCCCAGGTCATCCAGGTCGCGGTCCAGAGCAGGAGGGCGGTGCCGGCGGTGATGATCATCTGCCATGCTGTCGAGAGGCGCTGCCAGATGGCGGAGGCGGCGCGGCCGAGGGCGCCCCAGCGCATTCGTCGTCCGGTGAGGACCATGCCGGCCACCCCGCCCAGGGCGAGGGCGGTCAGCCCGGTCAGCGACCAGCGGTAGGCGGTCTCGTCTGGGTGATCGGCGACGCTCCAGCCGGCCAGCGCCCACTGATCCCACCCCCGCTCCACCTCGATCACGGCAGTGTGGGCGCCGGACGCCAGGTGAGTGGCGACGGGGAGGGTGGTCACCTGCGGCTGGTAGTCGGGCGAGGTGAGAATCAGGTAGGCCCGTCCGGTTTCGTCGTGTGGCAGCCCGTTGGCCGGGGCGCCGTCTATGGTGACAAACATCGTAGCGCGGTAGTTGCCGCGCCGCACGCGCAGGCCGAAGTCGCTGCCCCAAAATGGGATCGTGACCCGTTCGTTGCCATCCTGGCTCACATCGGCGCCCAGGGCGGAGAACTCCCACGCTCCTTCCCACCCCGCCGTGCCGGAGAGGGGGGTATAGGCGCCGGGGTAGTTAGTCGGTGCGGCGTGGGCCAGCGTGGCGAGCGCCTGGAGGACGGGGCGCGGGGTGCCGTCCGGCGCGACGGCAGCGAAGCCCCAGTGGCCATCGGCGTTGGGGGTGTGTCCGGGCTGGGCGGCGTCGGGGTCGGGCTGGAAGCTGGTCAGGCACATTGCGCCGATCCAGGGCCATTCGCGGCGCGCCCGCTCGACGGCGGCGGCAGTGTAGGCGGCCTGGGCCGCTTCATCCACTTGTCCCCAGATGGAAGGGACCTCGTTCCAGCCGTCCGGCAGGCTGTTCCAGCCGAATTGGGAGGCCCAGATGGCCTTGCCGGCGTCGCCGTGGGCGACCATCTCTTCGCGTAGTGAGATAATACGGGAGAAGTTGAGCACGTCCTCGGAAACGCGGCGGTCGTCGGGTGGACTCTCGAAGCCGTAGGGCTGAGCCGAAAGGACGTCGAAGTAGGGCGCGGCGTCCGCCGCGTACAGCTCGTCCAGGAAACGTACTTCGGAAAGGTTTTCCGGCCCCTGTTCGACGGTCGGGGCCATGCTGCCCAGCAGGATGCGGACGGCGGGGCCGTTCGGCTGGGCCGCCGTCCGGTCGGCGGCGCGGATGGCCTCGGCCGCCTGCTGCAGGAGATGCGCGTAGGCGGTCGGGTTGGGTTCCTCTCCCCACCCGTCGGCCAGGTTCGGGTTATGCCAGATCTGGTAGTCGTCTATCCGCTCGCCGTAGCGGGCGGCGAAGGCGCCGGCGAAGCGGGCGAAGTCGGCAGCGGGGGGTGGGCGACCCGCCCAGTCGGGCGCGGAGTCCAGCACGGCGATCACTCGCAACCCGTGTGCCCTCGCCGCGTTCACGAGACGGTCCCATTCTGCCCACTCGTACACCCCTGGCGACGGTTCGATCCGCGCCCAGGGGAAGGTCTGCCGCACCCAGACGAAACCGGCGTCGGCGATCCGATCCAGCGCCTGCTCCAACTCCGCGCCCTCATACTGGGCCAGGGCAGCGTTGATGCAGAAGATAGGCACGTCGGCGCCGGCGACCGGCGCGGGCAGTCCTGCGGGGATGCCGCGCAGGCGGGCGCGCTGGTTGGCGATCAGCGCCGCGCCGGCCAGGCCGCTCCACAGCGAAACGACCAGACACAACAGGAAGAGTGGGAGAACTGGGCTGCGCGCTCGGCTCATCGGCCCATCCCGAACGACATCACGGTCCCACCCAGCGCACGTCGCTGGCTGTTCCGTCGTCGGTGACCCGTCGCGTCTCGCCGGACATGGTCAGCAGGTACAGATCGCCGCGATGGACGATCATCATCCGTCCGCCGGCGGGATCCCAGGCCAGTGTCGGGTAGTCCAGCGCCGTCTCGCGCGGGTCCTGTGGAAACAGCAAGCGCCGTTCCGACCCGTCGCGGTCCATCAAATAGAGCTCGTAGGTACTGGTCTGCGAGGTATAGGGCACACGCGCCCGTCCGAAGACGATCTGCTCCCCGTCCGGCGAGAAGGAGGGGGTGGCCCACATCCCAACTTCGGAGGCCAGCTCCGTGCTCAGCGTGATCGTGACCGCCTGGCGCGCGCCCAGGGCGACGCCGACGACATAGACATCGAAGACCGGGCTATCCTCCGGCGTCTCGCCGGTGGGGGAGGGCCCGTGGGCGACGGTGACGAAGAAGCCGCCGTCGGGCGACCAGGCGACCGTGGGGGTCCAGGCCCAGGCGGCGTAGGTGCGGAAGGGCGGGAAGCGGATCGCGGGGATCGCCGCGCCTTGTTCCAGCCCGACTGCGCCCACCTCGTCGGCGCGGGCGTAAGCAAGCAGTTCGCCACCCGGCGCCCAGGCGAAGATCGTGCCCCACCAGCCGTAGGCCCCACCGGCGGAGGGCGCCAGCACCTGACGGCGGTTCAGCAGTTGCCCGTCGCTGGCGCGGACGGTGGCCACGGTGAGGTCGTTGGCCGCCTCCCAACCGGGCGGAGCGTCGCGGACGGCGCCGGTGGAGAACGCGATCTGCTCACCGTCGGGCGCCCAGGCGGCCCAGAGGACGTTATCCACGCGCAGGCGGAGCGGTTCGGCGTCGGCGGTGACCGTGTCCATCATCCACAGCGTGTTCAGTGTGTCCGTCTCCGTGGCAGCGCGGGTGAAGAGCAGGCGGCGACCGTCGGGGGAGAGGCTGAAGACCCGCCCGTCCAGGTCGCCGCTGGTGGTCAGCCGGCGGCGGTTGCCGGTCGTCGTCCGCATCACCCAGGCGTTGTGAGCGGCCAGGTAGGCGACCGTGCCGGAGATCGGCGTGGCCACCACCTCCTCGCGCGCGCCGACCAGGATGACCTCGTTCTGCGCCGGGCGGACGGTCACCTGGCGGACCAGCCGGCGATCCACCTGGACGCCGTCTTCCAGGGTGATGGCGTAGGTCAGTTCCTCGAGGCCGTTAACGCCGGCGCTCAACAGGCGCGTTTCCCCGGCGGGGACCGTCGCGTCGCGCACGGTCTCCCGCCCGTAGGGGATGATGCGCTCCTCACTCTCCGTGCGCGTCTCGACGCGGATGACGCGGATGGTCAGGCCGTTGCTGAGGAAGGTGATCTCTGGCGGCGTGACGCGGTCGTCCTCGTCGAGCGCGATGCCGGTTTCGAGCAGCACATCGCGGACGGTCTGCCCCTCGGTGACCAGCGTGCGCGTTTCCCCGTCGGCGATCAGGGTGACGGTGAGCGGGGCGATGGGGGCCGGCGCGCAGGCGGCGAGCGTGATGAGGAGCCACAGGGTCAGGAGGGCGCGGGCAGCGGATCGGGAGAGGGCCATCGGCGTGGTTTATCCTTCCAGCCGAAACTCGGCCAGCGTCGTGTACACGGCGCCGCCGGGCTGGAGGACGCTGCGGATGAGGGCGAAGCGATCAACGGTGACCTCGCCCAGCGTGCCGACCTTCGTCGTGGTCACGGCCTCGCCGATGCGTGCCACGTCGCTGCGCGAGGCGCCCTGTTGCACCCGCCCCAGGGTCAGGTGGGGAGTGAAGCCACGTCCTTCGGGCGGATAGCCGAAGGGGGCCACAGTTGCCTCGACTGCGTCCTGCAGGGTCGCCAGCCGCCCGCTCGGCTCCTGCGTTCCCACCCAGACCACCCGCGGGCTGCGTGGGTTGGGGAAGCAGCCCAGGTCGCCCACGGTGAAGGTGAACGTCGGTTTGCCGCGAGCGGTGAGCAGCAGCGCCGCCTTGATCTGAGCGATCTTCTCGGTGGACGTGTCGCCGAGAAACTTGAGCGTCAGGTGGATGCCCTCCGGCCGTACCCAACGGACTGTGCCGGGAGACATCTGTTTCTGGAGCTGTCGCTGGAGCTGCTCCAGCCGTTCCAGAAGCGGGTGAGGCAGCGGGATGGCAATGAAGGCGCGGATCATGTCCATAGGCAGTACCTCCCTCGGAGTCTGATTGTAGCCGGAAGGCGCAGTCTGTCAAACGGGGATTTGCCAGATTGCGCAGGATAGAGTAGAATCCCTTACGGACGAACCGGGACAGCCCGGACACTTTGCCCGGAGGATGCTGGATGGGAAGCTACCCACGTCGGTCATCGGACTCGGCTCGTGTGGAGGAGGGGTCGCTGGCGCAGCTACTGCAGGAGTACCTGCCCACTCCGCGCCTGCAGCGTGGACAGGTGGTGCGGGGGACGGTGATCCGCGTGGCCTCCGATGCCATCATCGTGGACGTGGGGGCGAAGTGCGAGGGGGTCGTCGGCCCGCGAGAGTTGGAGCGTCTCGACCGCGACCTGGTGGAGGGTCTGAAGCCCGGCGACAAGGTGATGGCCTATATCATCAACGCCGACGAGCCGCGCGGTGAGATTGCCCTCTCGTTGGTGCGGGCGCGCTTGGAGATGGACTGGGAAGAGGCCTGTGTGCTGATGGCGCGGCGGGAGATCGTCGAGTTGGAACCGATCTCGGCAAACCGCGGTGGGTTGATCGTCCAACTGGGCCGACTGCGTGGCTTTGTCCCGGCTTCGCAGCTCTCCCCCTCCCGCTGCGTGCCGCGCATCTCCGATCCTGCCTGTGTGCAATTCCTCGAACAACTTGTCGGGCAGAAGATCCGTGCGCGGATCATCGAGGCTGACCGCGAGAAGAATCGCCTGATCTTCTCCGAGCGGGCCGCCGAGGCGCGCTCCAGGGATAGCGAACGCGCGCGGATCCTCGATTCGATCCAGGAAGGGGAAGTGCGCACCGGACGGGTCAGCAATCTGACCGATTTCGGCGCCTTCGTGGACATCGGCGGGGTGGAGGGGCTGATTCACCTGTCGGAGATCTCCTGGGAACGGGTAGCCCATCCCGGTAAAGCGCTGCAAGTTGGGCAGGAAGTCCAGGTGATGGTGTTGAGCGTGGATCGGGAGCGCCAACGGGTCGCTCTGAGCCTCAAGCGACTGTGCCCGGATCCGTGGACGACAGTGGCCGAGCGATACATGGAGGGGCAGTTGGTCGAGTGCTGCATCACCCGCCTGACCAAGTGGGGCGCCTTCGCCACGCTCGTCGGCGACGAGGCGATCGAAGGGCTGATCCACGTCTCTGAATTGTGCGATTCACCCTCGGCCAATCCCGGCGAGGTGGTGCAGCCTGGCCAGGTGGTCACGCTGCGCGTGGTGCGGGTGGAACCAGAGCGCCATCGGCTGGCGCTGAGCCTGCGCCGGGCAACGGCGGATGGGCAGAACGAGATGCCCTCCGACTATGCCGTGCTCTCCGAAATGGACGGGGGGACAGGGTTGCATTGAGAGGAACGATGGACGGCAATTGGGAACGTCTGACGCCGGAAGCGGGGAATGTCCTGCGCCGGGCGGAGGAGGCCGCCCGCCAGATGCACCATCTGGAGGTCGGCACCGAGCATCTGTTGCTGGGGCTGATCCAGGAAGGTGGAGCGGGGGCAGCCAGGGTGCTGCGGCGGATGGGCCTGGAAGAGGAATGGGTGCGCCGCTTCATCCTCCGCGTCAATCCACACGACCGCCACGCTCCGGTGAGCAATCCTCGCCTGACCGACAGCACACGGCGGGTGATTCGCCTGGCCTTCGAGGAGGCGCGCCTGCGGGGCGATCCGCGCGTGGATACTGAACATATCCTCATCGCCCTGGCCAGGGAACGGGTGGGGATGGCCGCCGATATGTTCCGCCACCTGGGGATCAGCACCGACCGGCTGCGCGGCGAGGCCAACGAATCGCTGGCCGAACGGGCCGTGCTGGCCGAACAGCCGACGACGCTGCCACAACTGCGCCCGCCCCCCCGCGAACGGGCAAAGCCGCACCGCACCGGCCTGGTGGACCGCCTGGCGGTGGACCTGACCGCCCTGGCCGAGGAGGGCAAGCTGGACCCCGTGATTGGCCGTGAGATGGAGATCGAGCGGGTCATCCAGGTGCTGGCCCGGCGGACGAAGAACAACCCGGCGCTGATCGGCGAGCCGGGCGTCGGCAAGACGGCCATCGTCGAAGGACTGGCCCAGCGTATCGTCCACGGTGACGCCCCGACGATCCTGCTGGAGAAGCGAGTGTTGCAGTTGGACGTCGGTTCGCTGGTCGCCGGGACGATGTACCGCGGCCAATTCGAGGAGCGACTGAAGAAGGTGCTCGACGAATTGAAGAGCAGCCAGTCTATCCTCTTTATTGACGAGATGCACATGCTGGTTGGAGCCGGGGCTGCCGGCTCATCGGTGGACGCGGCGAACATCCTCAAGCCGGCGCTGGCGCGCGGCGAGCTGCAGTGCATCGGCGCGACCACCCTGGACGAGTACCGCCGCCACATCGAGTCGGACGCGGCGTTGGAACGGCGCTTCCAGCCGATCATCGTCGGCGAACCGACTGTCGAGGAGACGGTCGAGATCCTCCGCGGCCTGGCCCCGCTCTACGAGGCGCACCATCGCCTGCGCATCACCGACGAGGCGCTGGTCGCCGCGGCGCGCCTTTCCTCCCGCTATGTCTCCGACCGCTACCTGCCGGACAAGGCGATTGATCTGGTGGACGAGGCGGCGGCCCGTGTGCGCATGCACAAGGCGCCGGAGGCGCTCCGCCTGCGGCAGGCCCATAGCGAGCTGCGCACCGTCGAACGGCAGCTCAAAGAAACTGCGCGGGAACGTGGCGCGGCGGAGACGCTGCGCCTGCGCGAGCGCCTGCAGTCATTGGAGGACGAGATCGAGGCGTTGCGCGCCCGCTGGGACGAGGGGACGAGCGTCGCCGTCGAAGCGCAGGATATCGCCGAGGTCGTCTCGATGTGGACCGGCATCCCGCTGGCGCAGTTGGCGACGGAGGAGACGCAGCGGCTGTTGCACATCGAGGAGGAACTGCGGAAGCGCATCGTTGGCCAGGACGAGGCGGTCGAGGTGGTGGCGCGGGCGATCCGTCGGGCGCGCGCCGGCCTGAAGGACCTGCGACGGCCGATCGGCTCGTTCATCTTCCTGGGGCCCACGGGCGTCGGCAAGACCGAGTTGACCAAGGCGCTGGCGGCGTTCCTGTTCGGCAGCGAGGAGGCGCTGGTTCAGCTCGATATGTCGGAGTTCATGGAGCGGCACACCACCGCCCGGCTGGTCGGCGCGCCGCCGGGTTACATCGGTTACGAGGATGCCGGTCAGCTCACCGAGGCGGTGCGTCGCCGTCCTTTCTCTATCGTTGTCTTTGACGAGGTGGAGAAGGCCCACCCGGAGGTCTTCAACCTCCTGCTCCAGATCATGGAGGAGGGCGTCCTGGCCGATGCGAAGGGCCGCAAGGTGGATTTTCGCAACACGCTTGTCATCATGACCGCCAACATCGGCGCGGAGGCGATCCAGAAGGGCGGATTGGGCTTCGCCCCGCCTGCCGGGCGCGCCCAGGAGGCGGAACACGAGTACCGCGAGATGAGCCAGCGGCTGCGCGAGGAGCTGAAGCGTACCTTCCGGCCCGAGTTCCTCAACCGGCTGGACGCCGTGGTGATTTTCCGTCCATTGGGGCCGGAGCAGATCGCCCGGATCGTCGATCTGGAGCTGGGCAAGGTGGCTAGTCGGTTGCTCGAACAGGGGTTGGAACTGGAGGTCTCCCCGGCGGCGCGGGAGTTTCTCGCCCGCGAGGGCTACTCGCCGGAGTACGGCGCCCGTCCCCTGCGGCGAGTGATCCAGAACCGCGTGGAGGACCCCCTCTCCGACGCGGTGCTGGGTGGGACATTCCGGCCGGGGGATCGGGTGTACGTCGAGCTGGTGGATGGGGAGATTGTGCTGAAATAGGGGCAGGGGCGGGCCGCCGCCCCGCCCCTATGGTTGGGTGATGTAGGGCGGGCCGCCGGCCCGCCCCTATGGTTGGGTGATGTAGGGCGGGCCG
>DAOTYW010000311.1:0-9126 GCA_034434755.1 Anaerolineae bacterium
ACTTGCACACTTGCGAACTTGCACACTTGCGAACTTGCACACTTGCGAACTTGCACACTTGCGAACTTGCACACTTGCGAACTTGCACACTTGCATACTTGCATACTTGCACACTTGCATACTTGCACACTTGCATACTTGCCCACTTGCATACTTGCACACTTGCATACTTGCACACTTGCATACTTGCACACTTGCCCACTTGCATACTTGCCCACTTGCATACTTGCCCACTTGCATACTTGTCCGGAGAGAGTGATGCGCAGACTCTTGGGATTTCTGGCTGCGTTGGCCGTGGGAAGCCTGCTGGTCGTGGGATTGGTTCAGGCCCTTGACCGGCCAGCCCGTGCGGCAGAAGCGGCGGCCCCGGCCGCGGACCCGCTCGACGTGGTGATCAACGAGGTCGCCTGGATGGGCACGGCGGCCAGCGCGAACGACGAGTGGATCGAGCTGCTCAACACGACCGACGAGCCGATCACCATCACCGGCTGGCTCCTCCGCGCTGCCGACGACACACCGACGATCGCTCTCTCTGGCGTTATCCCCCCGCACGGTTACTTCCTCCTGGAACGCACTGACGACAACACGGTCAGCGACATCCTCGCCGATCAGGTCTACGGCAACGACGGCTCTTCGTGGGCGCTGAACAACACCGGCGAGATGCTGTCGCTTCTGGACGGGTATTCCACGACCATTGACACGGCCAACGGCAACGGGGGGAGTTGGCCCGCCGGCAACAACACGACCAAATCCACGATGGAGCGGCGCGACCCGTTGACCCCCGATACCGATGCCAATTGGTGTACCAACGACGGCGTGACCCGCAACGGCCACGACGCCCTCGGCAATCCGCTCAACGGCACGCCGCGCGCCCAGAACTCCTGTTACCAGCCGCCGGTCACGCCGCTGGCCGATCTGGACGTGGGCAAGTCCGGACCGACCACCGTGCACGCTGGCGACCTCATCACCTACGAGATCGCGCTGGTCAACGTCGGCGCGGCGGTCGCCACCGACACGCGGCTCACCGATACCCTGCCGCTTCACGTGAGCTTCTTCACCCAGACCAGTTCCTTCACCTTCACCTGGGTCGGGCGCGACCTGGTCTGGCAGTTGGGCGACATGCCAACGTCCACCCCTGCTGCCATCTCCGTCGTCGGACGAGTGGCCGGGGCGGCCTGCGGCGCGCTGCTGAATGTCGTTACTGCTACCACCACGGCCAGCGAGACGGTCATCGCCAACAACGTGGATAGTTGGACGACCACGGTCGTCGTCCCGCACGCACCGCTCGATGTGGTGATCAACGAGGTGGCCTGGATGGGCACGGCAGCCAGCGACTACGATGAGTGGATCGAACTACACAACACGACCGCTCAGCCCATCAACCTGTCGGGTTGGATGCTGACCTCCGACGACGGCTCGCCGAATATTGCCCTGGTCGGCACGATCGCCGCCGGCGGTTATTTCCTCCTGGAACGCACCGACGACACCACCGTGAGCGACATCCCTGCCGACCAGATCTACACCGGCGACCTGGTGCTGGGCGGCGAGACGTTGCGGCTGCGGGACGACCTGGGCGCGGTGATTGACACCGCCAACGGCGACGGGGGCGGTTGGCCTGCCGGTACCAATGATCCAGACTACACGATGGAGCGGCGCGACCCGTTGGCCCCGGATGCCGACGCGAACTGGTGTACCAACGACGGCGTGACCCGCAACGGCCTCGACGCCGACGGCAACCCGCTCAACGGTACGCCGCGCGCCCAGAACTCCTGCTACCAGCCGCCGCGGGCCGACCTGGCCGTGGGCAAGTCCGGCACGGCGGCGCTGCAGCCGGGCGACCTGGTGACCTACATCGTCACGGTCGGGAACGCCGGGTCGCTGGCCGCCGCCGACGTGCGGCTGACCGATACCCTGCCGTCCGTGGTGACGTTCATTACCCAGACCAGCCCCTTCACCTTCACGCACGCCGGGCAGGAACTCGTCTGGCAGGTGGGCGAGCTGGCCCCCGCCGTCCAGGCGACGGTCTGGATCACCGGCCAGGTCGCCGAAGCCATCTGGTCGCCCTTCACCAACACCGTCGTCGCCACCACGGTCACCACCGAGACCGTGCTGGGCAACAACGACGCCGCCTGGCGCACCGACATCGCCGTCCACCTGCTCTCCCTGCCGACCATCTGCCGCGCCTACACGCCGCCCCGCTATGGGCTGGTGATCGAGGCGGTGCTGTACGACGGTTGGCAGTCCAACGACACTGACGAGGCGGTGTTGCTGCTCAACGGCGGCGACCTGGGTGTGGACCTGACCGGCTGGCAGTTGTGCAAGTGGGGCACGACGAGCTGGAGCTGCGCCAATCTGCCGGCGGTGACCATCGCCGCGGGGCAGCGGCTCTGGCTGGCGCGCAGCGCGAGCGGCTTCGCCGCCTCGTTCGGCTTCCCGCCCGACTACGTGCTCTCCGGCTGGCCGGCGCTGGCCAACGAAGGCGACGAGGCGGTGCTGCGTGACCCGCGCGGCTTCGTCCGCGACGCGCTGGTCTTCGAGAGCGGCGACACGACGATTGACGGCTGGGACGGTCCCGCGCTGCAACCCTACGCCGGCTCCAGCTTCGCCCTCGAGGGGCAGGTGCTCTACCGCTTCCCCGACGAGGCGAGCGGTCTGCCGTTCGACGACACCGACACGGCGCTGGACTGGGCGCAGCGCACCGACGATCCCTGGAACGGTCGCCGCGTCCGCTACCCCGGCTGGGACCTGGAGCGCTTCTTCCCGCCCGCCGTCGAGGCCGGCGGCACGGTGACCGTCGGCATCGCCCCCGACAACGGCTACCAGGTCGTCCTGGACACCGTCCGCGCCGCCCAGGAGTCCATCGAGATCGAGGCCTACACGCTGCGCCATTACGACCTGGTGGACGAGCTGGTGCAGCGGGCGCAGGCGGGGGTCAGCGTGACCGTGCTGCTGGAGGGCAGCATGGTCGGCGTGGGCCGCGACGACCCGCGTTTCCAGCAGGAGATGTGGGCCTGTCAGCAGCTTCACGCCACCGGCCACGGGCTGTGTTACTTCATGGTCACCAGCGACACGCTGCACATCCATGACCGTTATGACCTGATCCACGCCAAGTTCATGATCGTTGACCGCGAACGGCTGCTGGTGACCTCGCAGAACTTCACCCACAGCGGCGTCCCTTCGGACGACAAGGCAAATGGCACGGGTGGTTCGCGCGGGGTGGTGGTGGTGACCGACGCGCCGGGCGCCGTGGCGCGGGCGGTCGAGGTGTTCGAGGCCGACTGCGACCCGGCCCACCACGCCGACATCACCCTCTGGGCGGTCGGCAACCCGTTCGGCTTCGGCCCGCCGCTGCCCGGTTTCACGCCCGACCTGCCGGCGGACTGGGTGACCTACACGGTGCAGTTCAGCGTGCCCGTGGTCGCCGCTGCCAGTGACTTCGAGCTGCTCACTGCGCCGGAGTCGGTGCTGCGCCACAGCGACGCGCTGCTGGGGTTGCTGACGCGGGCCGGCGCCGGCGACGAGGTCTACGTCGAGCAGCTCTACGAGTACCCCAGTTGGGCCGGCGCGCCGAACCTGCGCCTGGAGTCCTACATCGCCGCTGCCCGCCGCGGCGCCCGCGTGCGCGTCCTGCTCAACGGCGGCATGTTCGGCGAGGAGACCTACGACCTGAGCGGCAACGTCGAGGCAGCGGCCTACCTCAACGCCGTCGCCCAGGCCGAGGGACTGGATATGAGCGCTCACCTGGGCGACCCAACCCGCTACGGCATCCACAACAAGATGGTGCTGGTCTGGCTGCACGACGAGGGCGGCTATGTCCATCTCGGCTCGATCAACGGCAGTGAGTCGTCCAGCAAGGTCAATCGCGAGGTGGCGCTGCAGTTCCGCTCGGACGAGGCCTACGCGACCCTGCGGGCGGTTTTCGAGTACGATTGGCTGGCCGAGCCGCCGCTGCGCCACCTGCTGGTTAGCGAGGTGACCTACCGCCCGCGTGACCAGTCCACCGGCAACCGCGAGTGGGTGGAGCTCTACAACCCCACCGCCGAGGCGGTAGACCTCTCCGGCTGGTACCTGGGCGACGGGTTGCCCGGCGAGTACGGCAGCGGCCTCTACACCTTCCCGCCGGGGTCGCTGCTGCCGGCTGGCGGGGTGATCGTCATCGCCCAGCAGTCCCAGGATGCCGGTTTCACGCCGCACTACGAGTTCCTGATCGACCCCTACCGCGACGACCCGTCGGTGCCGAACATGCTGCCGGCCGGCTCGTGGGACGGGTTCGGTTTCGCCCTGGGCGATCCCGGCGACGAAGTGCTGCTGCTCGATCCTGCGATGGCCGCGGTGGACGTGGTCACCTATGGGACGGGGAGTTACCCCGGCGTCGTGCCGCATCCGGGCGGGGTGGAGGCGGGGCATTCGCTGGAGCGCCGCCCGCCGGAGCAGGACACCGACGACTGCAGCCGCGACTTTTTCGACCGCTATCCGCCCACGCCGGGGACGCTATCGCATATCGCATATCGCGAATCGTCGGCGGTCGGTCGTCCGTCGTCCGTTGTTGATTGACCATTGGTCATTACCTATGCGTTTGAAACGTCTCGAACTTCAGGGCTATAAGTCCTTTGCCGGGCGGACAGAGTTCGTCTTTCCGACCGGCATCACGGCCATCGTCGGGCCGAACGGTTCCGGCAAATCCAACATCGCCGACGGTATCCGCTGGGTGCTGGGTGAACAGAGCCTGCGCGCGCTGCGCGGCAAGTCCAGCGAGGACATGATCTTCTCCGGCGGCCAGCGGCGGGCGCGGGCCGGGATGGCCGAGGTGCAGTTGACGCTGGACAACGCCGACCGCTGGTTGCCGCTGGACTTTGCCGAGGTGACCATCGGCCGCCGCGCCTATCGCTCCGGCGAGAGCGAGTACCTGCTGAACGGCAATCGCGTCCGCCTACGCGACCTGGCCGACCTGTTGGGCGGGAGCGGCCTCAGCCAGCGCACCTACACCGTTATCGGCCAGGGGCTGGTGGACACGGCCCTCTCGCTGCGCCCGCAGGAGCGACGGGCGCTGTTCGAGGAGGCGGCCGGCATCGCCGTCTACCGGCTGCGGCGGGAGGAGGCCGCCGAACGGCTGGAGGAGACCGCACGCAACCTGGAGCGCGTCCGCGACATCCTGAGCGAGATCGCTCCCCGCCTGAAGCGGCTGGAGGAACAGGCCGCCCGTTGCCAGGAGCACGAGCGCATCTCCGCCCACCTGGCCCGGCTGCAGCGGGCCTGGTACGGCTACCACTGGGGACAGGCGCAGGAGGAACTGCGGGCCGCCCGCGAACGGCTGCAGTCGTTGGAAGATGTGCTGGCGGCTCGCTTGCAGGAGACGGAAAGTGTAGCGGCCCGGCTGGCCGGGCTGCGGGCTCAGCAGACGGAACTGCGCGCCCGTCTGCGCGATGCCTACCGCCGCACCGCCGACCTGCACGACCAGGCCGACGCCGGTCAGCGGGAACTGGCTGCCCTGAGCGAACGGGTCCGCCTGCGCGCCGCCCAGCGGGAAGAGGCGTTGGAGGAGCTGGAACCGTTGCGGGCGCAGCAGGAGGCGCAGGAGCAGCGCGTGCAAGCCGCCCGCTCGCGGGCCGATGAACTGCGCGCCGAGGTGACCGCCCACGAGCAGCGGGTCGCGCACCTGGAACGCGAACTGGAGGGATTGCGCCGGCAGGCCCGTGAGCGTAGCGGGGGACGGGATCGGTTGATGGAAGACCTGCGCGCTGCCCGCTTGCGGCTGGAGCGCGCCGAGCGCGCGCTGGCCGAGGCCCGCGCCGTTCAGGGCCGCCTGGAGGCGGAGCAGGAGCTGCTGGCGCGGATGGGCGAGGAGGCGGACGGGCTGGCTCGGGGGGCGCGCAGCCTCCTCCAGACCCGCCTCCCTGGCATCGCCGGACTGTTGACCCGCCTGATCCAGGTGCCGCCGGAATGGGAGCGGGCGGTCGAAGCGGCGCTGGGTGCGCGCCTGCAGGCGCTGGTGGTGCGCGACGCGGGGGCGCTGGCGGCGGCGCGCCGGGCGTTGCCCGCCGGCGAACGGGCGATGCTGCTGCTTTCCGACGTGCGACCGCAGCCGTGGGCGACGCCCGCCAGTCGTCGCTGCGCTGCCGACGTCGTCGCCTGCCCGGATGGGCTGCGGCCGGCGGTGGCGGCGCTGCTCGGCCGGACGTTGCTGGTGGAGAGCCTGGAGGAAGCACAGGCGCTGTTGAGAGAGCTACCCCCTGGCGGTCAGGCGGTCACGCGGGATGGCGAGGTTGTCGCTGCCGACGGCGCGGTGATGCTCGGACGCGCCGGCAGCGTCCTGGCCCGTGAGCGGGCCGGCCGCGAATTGCCGGAGCGGTTGATCGCCGCCCAGCAGCGGTGCGCCGAGGCCGAGGCGGAGGTCGCCCGCGCCGGCCAGGAGCGCGCTGCCCTGGAAGCGGCGCTGCAGGAGGCCGAACAGGCAGCAGCGGAGGTCTCCACCCGTCTCGCCCAGGCCGAGTCCGGCCCGCTCCAGGAAGCCCGCACGGCCCTGGCGGTCGCTCGCCAGGCACTGGCGGGGCACCAGACGATCCTCGCACAGGAAGTGGCCGCCCTGGAGCGGGTCGCGGCGCAGGTGGCTGCCCGTCATGCCCGCGCCGGGCAACTGGCCGCCGAACGGTCGGCGGCGGAGGAGCGACTGGCGCAACTGCGGGAGCAGAGCGGGCGCTTCGAGGAGGAACTGGCCCGCCTGCGCGCCCACATTGGCCCGGACGAGGAGGCACTGACCCGCCTGACGCAGGAGCAAGAGCAAGCCGAGGCGCAGGAGCGCCAGGCCCGCGCCCGCGTCCGGCAGATGGAGGAGCGGGTCAGCAACGCCCGCCTGGACGTCGCCCGTCATCAGGACCGGCTCACCCGCCTCCAGGAACGCATCCAGGAGGACCTGGGGCTGGTCGAGCTGGAGGTGGCGGAGCCGGCGACTGTCCAATCCCCCCTGCCGCTGCGTCCGGTCGTCTCTCCTCTGCCGGCGGTGGAGTCGCTGCCGGAGGGGATTGAAGAGGAGATCCAGCGGCTGCGAGCGCGCCTGCGCCAGCTCGGCCCGATCAACCCCAACGCGCCCCAGGAGTACGCCGAGGCGCAGGAGAGGCATGGCTTCCTGTCCGAACAGGTAGCCGACCTGGAAACCGCCTCGGCCCGCCTGCGCGAGGTCATCGCCGAACTGGATCAGATGATGGAGCGTGCGTTTCATGAGACGTTCGAGGCTATAGCTGTCGCCTTCGAGGAGAACTTCGCCCGCCTGTTTGGCGGCGGGGCGGCCCGTCTGGAGCTGACCGATCCGGAGGACCTGGCGCAGACGGGGGTGGAGATCATCGCCCGCCCGCCGGGCAAGCGCCCGCAGACGCTGGCCCTGCTCTCCGGCGGCGAGCGCGCCCTCACCGCTGTCGCCCTCATCTTCGCCATCCTGCGCGTCCGGCCCACCCCGTTCTGCGTGCTGGACGAGGTGGATGCGATGTTGGACGAGTCGAACGTGGCCCGCTTCCGGGCGATGCTGGAGGAGATGTCCCAGCAGACGCAGTTCATCGTTGTCACTCACAACCGGGGGACGGTCGAGGCGGCGGACACGGTCTACGGCGTCTCGATGAGCGCGGAGGGCGCCTCGCAGGTCGTCTCCCTGCGGCTTTCGGAGTAGAGATGAGTCGAATCGCGATTCTGACGACCGGCGGGACGGTGGCGATGCGCCACGACTCCCGCTCCGGCGGTGCGGTGCCGGCGCTGACGGCCGCCGATCTGGCCGCGCTGCTCCCGCCGACTGCGCCAGAGCTGGTGGTGGAGGAGGTCTGTAACCTGCCCAGCTCGCACTTCACGTTGGACACGCTCTGGCGCATCCGCGAGCGGGCGGCAGCGTGGGCTGCCGAACCCGCGGTGGATGGGGTGGTGATCACCCACGGCACGGATGTGCTGGAGGAAACCGCCTACCTGCTCGACCTGACCGTGCCGGGCAGCCGCCCGCTGGTGCTGACCGGGGCGATGCGCACGGCGTCGGAGCCGGGCGCCGACGGCCCGGCGAACCTGTGGGCGGCGGTGCGGGTCGCTGCCTCGCCCGAGGCCCGCGACCTTGGGGTGCTGGTGGTGCTCAATGACGAGGTCCACGCCGCCCGCTTCGTCACCAAGACCGATACCCTGTCCACGGCGACGTTCCAGTCCCCCGGCTGGGGGCCGCTGGGCCACGTGGCGGGCGACCGGGTGCACGTGGCCTGCCGCGTGGAGCGGGAGGTTTTGCCCTGCCCGCGCCTGGAGGAGCGCGTGGCGCTGGTCAAGCTGGGCGTGGGAATGGGAGCGGAACCGCTGGAGGATGCGCTGGCGCGAGGTGTGCGCGGGGTCGTGCTGGAGGCGCTGGGCGGTGGGCGCGTCCCGCCGTGGTGGTTGCCGGCCATCGAACGGGCGCTGGCGGGCGGGGTGGCGGTGGTCGTCGCCAGCCGCTGCCCTGCCGGGCGGGTGTGGGATGGCTACGGCTACGTCGGCGCGCATCGCACGCTGCGGGAGATGGGCTGTCTGTTCTCGCCCGGCCTTAATGGGCCGAAGGCGCGCATTCGACTGATGGTGGTGCTTGGCGCGGCGGCGGAACCTGCCGACGTTGCGAGCTTGTGGGGGTGAATCGTCAGCGGATTGAGCAGATGAAGCGGATTCAAGGAGGGGGAATCTGGAACCGATAGACCTGGCGCGGGAAATTGTGAACATCATCGCAGACAAGAAGGGCGAGGACGTCCTGCTCCTCGACATCCAGGGATTGGCCTCGTTTGCGGACTACTTCGTCATCTGCAGCGGCACCAGCGACCGACAACTTCAGGCCCTGATGAAGGGCGTCCGCGAGGGAGTGAAGGAGGCTCTTGGCGTTCCGCCGTTGCATGTAGAAGGGGAGTCCTCCTCCGGCTGGGTCCTGTTGGACTACGGCACGGTGGTGGTACACATTTTCACTCCCGCGTTGCGCGCCTTTTACGACTTAGAGGGGTTATGGCGCGAGGGGCGGGTTGTGGTGCGCGTCCAGTAGGGGCGGGCCTCCGTGCCCGCCCCCCCCGCGCCCGCCCCCTCCGTGCCCGCCCCCTCCGTGCCCGCCCGCCCTCCGTGCCCGCCCCTCCGTGCCCGCCCCCCCGTGCCCGC
>DAOTYW010000312.1:0-11257 GCA_034434755.1 Anaerolineae bacterium
CTCTCAACACGGCTGCCTGACCTCCAGGAAGGAAAGGATAGCCCAATTATACCATGACCGCTGTGTCCTCTCTGCCCTTTTTAAGCACCCTCCGCTGGCGGGAGAGGGGAGGGGGTAGGGGGAGGGGTGAGGCCCCAACACACTGGCCGCGCCAGCGTCAGGCCTGGCAGAGGGTAGGTAGGCATAGATGTAGTTCTTTGGACAACCGGGCCGATGTGGTATAATCAGACTCAGTAGAGGTGACACCTATGACCATCACAGACCTGACCTTCCTCCATGCCCCCAGCGTCTACGACTTCCGCCGCCGGGCGACCCTCTGGGGCCCCATCTCCGACGTCGTTCCCTCCACCCCCATCTACGACATGTACCCCATCGGCTTCGCCGCCCTCAGCGACTACCTGGAGCGGCACGGCTTCCGCACGAACATCGTCAACCTGGCCGTGCGCATGCTGCGCTCGGACCGCTTCGACGCCGAACGGGCGGTCGCCCGCCTGCGCTCCCGCGCCTTCGGCATTGACCTGCACTGGCTGCCCCACGCCCAGGGCGCGCTGGAGGTCGCCCGCCTCGTCCGCCAGCACCACCCCGATTCCCCCGTCCTCTTCGGCGGCTTCTCGGCCAGCTACTACCACGATGAGCTGATCGGCTACCCGCAGGTGGACTACGTGCTGCGCGGCGACTCGACCGAGGAGCCGCTGCGCCAACTGCTGGCCTGCCTGCGCGACGGGCGCGCCCCGACCGATGTGCCCAACCTGACCTGGAAGGACGGCAGCGGTCAGGTACACGTCAACCCGCAAGCCTACACCCCGCCCGACCTGGGCCACATCGCCTCCGGCTATCGGCAGATGGTGCGCACGGTCATCCGCAGCCGCGACCTGGTCTCCTGCGCCCCCTTCAACCACTGGCTCGACTACCCGGCGATGGCCGTGCTGACCGTGCGCGGCTGCACGCAGCACTGCACCGTCTGCGGCGGCTGCGCCGAGGGGCACGAGCGGATGTCCGCGCGCGCCCGCCCGGCCTTCCGCGACCCCGAGGACCTGGCCCGCGACGTGCGCGAGGCCCGCCGTATCAGCCGCGGCCCCATCTTCATCCTCGGCGAGCTGCGCCAGGCAGGGATGGACTACGCCCACCGCTTCCTCCGCGCCGTCAAGGGCGTGCCCGGTCCCTTCATGCTGGAGTTCTTCTGGCCCGTCCCCCGCGACTACGCCCAGGAGCTCGGCCAGGCCCTGCCCGACTTCATCGTCGAGTTCTCGCCCGATTCGCACGATCCCGCCGTCCGCCAGGCGCTGGGCAAGCACTACACCAACGAGGGCATCGAGGAGACGATCCGCAACTGCCTGGACGCCGGCGCCCGCCGCTTCGACCTGTTCTTCATGATCGGCCTGCCCCGGCAGACCGCCGCCTCGGCGCTGGAGACGGTGGATTATTGCGAGCACCTGCTCCAGGCGGTAAACGGCGACCGTCGCCTGATCCCCTTCACCTCCCCGTTGGCCCCGTTCCTCGACCCCGGCAGCCTGGCCTTCGAGGATCCCGGGCGGCACGGCTACCGGCTCTTCTGCCGCACGCTGGAGGACCATCGCCGCGCGCTCCTGGCCCCCACCTGGAAGCACATCCTGTCCTACGAGACGGACTGGATGACCCGCGACGAGATCGCCGCCGCCACCTACGAAGCGGGCCGTCGCCTCAACCGGCTCAAGGCCCGCTACGGCATCACCTCGGCGGAGAAGGCGGCGGAGACGGACGAGCGCATTGACCGCGCCATCGCCCTCATGGCCCGCATTGACGAGTGGCTCGCCGCCCGCCCGCCCGAAGAGGTGGAGCGGCAGATGCTGGCGATCAAGGAGCAGATTGACCGCGCCAATACCTCTACCGTCTGCGAGAAGACGGAGTTGGACGTGCGCGTCGGCGGCCTGCCCTTCAATGTGCCGGAGCTGGCTCGACTGGGAGCCGGCGAGGTATGGCGGATGTTGTGGGGGAAGCGGTAGGACGTGGTGCGTGTTGCGTGGTCCATCGTCCGTGATTGGTGGCACGCGGTCGACGGCTGGCCGTCATAGGAGTACACCCGGATGTCCAACCCCATTGTACTCATCCTCCGCGGCATTCGTACCAGCGGCCTGCGCCCCGTGCTGGATGCCGTCGCGCATGCCGTGCGCACCCGCTGGGTCGAGGCCAGGTTCGCCGATCCCGCGCGCCCGCTGCGCGGCCTGCCGCTGCTGGTCGCTTTCCTGCGCCGACTGCCGACCGCGCCGGGGGCCTTCCCGCCCGCCGGGCCGGTCGTGCGCACCCTCGGCCCGCTCGCCGGCCACGCCCGCGACGGGCAGACGCTCACCTGCAGCTTCGCCCACGCCGCGCTCAGCGTCACCGTCATCGCCGCCGACCTGCTGCGCCTGCGCGTCCATCCGCCCGACTCGCCGCCCGCTGTCCTGCCCTACGCCGTCGCCCGCGCCGACGCCGACTGGCCGCCGACCCCCTTCACCGTCACGGAGACCGCCGACGCCGTCGAGCTGCGCACCGGGCGGCTGACCTGTGCCATCGCCCGCGCCGACGGGCGGGTGACTGTCCGCGATCCACAGGGCGCGCTCGTCGCCGAGGCCGCGCCGGTCGGCTGGAGCGCCGATGGGCGCGTCGTCTCCCGCTGGACGCTCCCGCCCGGTGCCCACGCCTATGGCCTGGGCGAGCGCGCCGCCGGCCTCGACCTGCGCGGTCGTTCTTATGTCAACTGGAACACCGACCCGCGCACCTACTCCCCCGGCGATGACCCGCTCTACCTCTGCATCCCCTTCCTCGTCACCCTCAGCGCCGACGGGCAACAGTCCCACGCCCTCCTGCTGGAAAATACCGCCCGCAGCCGCTTCGACCTGTCGGACGCGCTGACCATCGAGGTCGAGGATGATTGGCTGGGCGTCGAGTTCTTCTACGGCCCCGCCCTCACGACCATTCTCGATCTCTACACAGAGCGCACCGGCCGCGTCCCCCTCTTCCCCCGCTGGACGCTGGGCTACCAGCAGTGCCGCTGGTCGTACTTCCCCGACGAGCGCGTCCGCCGCCTGGCGCGCGATTTCCGCCAGACCTACGACGTCCCCTGCGAGGCGATCCACCTGGACATCCACTACATGGACGGCTATCGCTGCTTCACCTGGGACCGTGCGCGCTTCCCCGACCCCGCCGGCCTGATCGCCGACCTCCACGCGCAGGGCTTCCGCGTCGTGCCGATCATAGACCCCGGCATCAAGGCCGACCGGCGCTACCGCGTCTTCCAGGACGGGCTGGCCCGCGGCTGCTTCTGCCGTTACCCGGACGGCGAGCCGTTCATCGGCCCGGTCTGGCCGGGCAA
The DNA here is from genome assembly GCA_034434755.1 of Anaerolineae bacterium. Lineage (GTDB taxonomy): Bacteria > Chloroflexota > Anaerolineae > B4-G1 > DUEL01 > DAOTYW01. The sequence goes on from DAOTYW010000312.1 coordinate 3,332, forward strand.
CTGCGCCTTCCCCGATTTCACCGACCCGCGCGTCCGCGATTGGTGGGGCGATCTGCACCGCGAGCTGGTGGAGATGGGCGCCGATGGCATCTGGGATGACATGAACGAGCCGGCGCTGTTCGGCGAGGACGACGCCACCATCCCCGGCCCGGTCCGTCACGACCTGGACGGGCGCGGCGGCGACCATCGCCTGGCCCACAACGTCTACGGGCTGTTGGAGGTGCGCGCCACCGTTGAGGGACTGGCCCGCCTGGCCCCCGACCGCCGTCCCTTCGTCCTCACCCGCTCCGGCTGGGCCGGCGTGCAGCGCTACGCCGCCCACTGGACCGCCGACAACCAGTCCACCTGGGACTCGCTCCGCCTGACCCTGCCGATGGTGCTCGGCCTGGGCCTGTCGGGGGTCGCCTTCACCGGGGCGGATGTCGGCGGCTTCGCTGGCTTCGCCAGCGGCGAGTTGTTCACCCGCTGGCTGCAGATGAGTATCTTCTTCCCCTTCTGTCGCGCCCACACCGAGATCTCCAGCCCCGACCAGGAGCCGTGGTCGTGGGGCGAGCCGTACCTGCGCATCAACCGCGAGACGATCCGCCTGCGCTACCGGCTGCTGCCCTACCTGTACACCGCCCTCTGGCAGTGCACCCAGACGGGCATCCCGCCCGTTCGTCCGCTCTTCCTGGCCTTCCAGGACGACCCGGTCACGCACACGTTGGCGGACGAGTTTCTCTGCGGCGACGCGCTGCTGGTGTCGCCGGTGCTGGAGGAGGGCGCGACACGCCGCTCCGTCTATCTGCCCGCCGGGAGCTGGTACGATTTCTGGAGCGACGTCCGCCACGAGGGGCCAACGCACATCGAGGTGGACGCGCCGCTGGAGCGCGTTCCCATCTTCGTCCGCGCCGGCTCGGTCGTTCCCATAACCGGAGCGCCGGCTTCCAGCCTGCAAGCCCACGTCTACCCTCCTGTCGTGCAGGCCTCTGGCCTGCAAGCCTCCGGCCCGCAGCCCGCCGGCTGGCTCTACGAGGATGACGGCGAGACCCTCGCCTACCAGCGCGGTGACTACCGCCTTACCCGCTTCACCCTCACCGTCGCCGACGGCCGCCTCGACGTGCGGCAGGAGCGCGTCGCTGGCGACCTTCCCGTCCGCCCGCTCGACGTGATCGTCCATCCCTTGTAGGGCGGGCGGCTCGCCCGCCTCTTCTGGCGGGCCAGCGGCCCGCCCTACAACTCCCCGCCCCTTCTGGCGGGCCGGCGGCCCGCCCTACAACTCCCTGCCCCTTCTGGCGGGCCGGCGGCCCGCCCTACAAGTCGCCGCCCCTTCTGGCGGGCCAGCGGCCCGCCCTACAACTCCCCGCCCGCCTCTTCTGGCGGGCCGGCGGCCCGCCCTACAACTCCCGCCCGCCTCTTCTGGCGGGCCAGCGGCCCGCCCTACAACTCCCTGCCCCTTCTGGCGGGCCGGCGGCCCGCCCTACAAGTCGCCGCCCCTTCGGCGGTCCAGCGGCCCGCCCTACAACTCCCCGCCCCTTCTGGCGGGCCAGCGGCCCGCCCTACAAGTCGCCGCCCCTTCTGGCGGGCCAGCGGCCCGCCCTACAACTCCCCGCCCCTTCTGGCGGGCCGGCGGCCCGCCCTACAACTCCTGCATGGCGGGCGGCTCGCCCGCCCTACGCCCGTGACAGGAACCCGCCCACTCCTGGCGGCGTCTATAGGTGCGACAGGTGCGACTCACCTGCAAGGTGCGTCGCACGTTAAGGAGGATGCCTGATGAACGTCAAGCGACTGCAACCCATCGTTTCCGCCCTCGTCCTGCTCAGCCTGCTGCTGAGCGCCTGTGGGGAGGCTACCACAACGCCCACGCCGACCCCCACTCCCCGCCCGCCCTACGTCCCCCCGCCGCCCGGCACCGTCTCCCCCATCATCATCCAGCGCACGCCGGAGCGCGGCGAGGAATTGCCCCTCGACGGCGAGATTGAGCTGGTCTTCGACCGGCCGATGGACCGCGACGCCGTGGAGTCGGCCTTCTCCCTCTCCCCCGCCGTAGAAGGCGCGTTCGCCTGGCAGGACGAGCGCACGCTTCGCTTCAAGCCGTCCGCTCCCCTGGCGCGGGACACCCGCTACGAGGTCTACCTGGGCGCGAACGCCACCGACGCCGAGGGCCAGCCGCTCGACGGGGCCTACTATTTCCAGTTCCGCACCGTCGGCTACCTGGAGGTCTCCCAGGTCATCCCCGCCCCCGATACCACGGAGACCGAGGCCAGCAGCACGATCACCGTCATGTTCAACCGCCCCGTCGTGCCGCTGCTGGCCGTTTCCGACCCCGCTACCGCCAGCCTGCCTAACCCGCTCACCTTCGACCCGCCCATCGCGGGCACGGGCGAGTGGCTGAACACCTCCATCTACGTCTTCACCCCCGCCGAGCCGCTGGCCGGCGGCACGACCTACACCGCGCGCGTCGCTGCCGGCCTGACCGATACCACCGGCGGCCTGCTGGCCGAGGACTACACCTGGCGCTTCTCCACCCAGCCGCCGGGCGTGGTCTGGGTGACGCCCAACGAGAATGCAACCCTCGCGCCGGTGGACACAGCGATCCGCGTCACGTTCAATATGCCCGTTGACCCGGACAGCGCCGAGGCGGCCTTCTCCCTCCGCCGCGCCGGCCTGCTGGGCGGCCGGGTCGCCGGCACGATCGAGGTTTCCGGTGATACACTCACCTTCACCCCCACCGCGTGGCTCGACTTCGGCCAGGAATACATCGCCACCGTCGCCGCCGGGGTCGCCAGCGCGAGCGGCGGCGCAGGGATGCCGCAGGATTATTCCTGGCGCTTCACCACCGTCCCCCTGCCGAGCATCCTGCGCACCGACCCGCGCGACGGCCAGACGGACGCTTCCCCGTACACCAACTTCACCCTCTACTTCAACGCGCCGATCGATCCGGCCACGGTGATGCCCAACATCACCATGGAGCCGCCGCTCTCTCCCACCCTCGTCTACACCTACTTCAGCCCGTGGGACAACAGCTTCAGCTTCAGTTTCGGCGCCCAGCCCAGCAGCGACTACGTCGTCCACATCGGGCCGCACATCGCCGACCCCTACGGCAACACCACTGGCCAGGCGCTGACCGTGCGCTTCCGCACCGCCGCCCTCCCGCCGATGGTCCAACTGCGCGTCCCCGGCCAGGTCGGCACCTACAGCGCCTACGAGCCCTCCCGCATCTTCGTCGGCCACCTCAACACCGACCGGCTCGACTTCACCCTCTACCGGCTGACCCGCCAGGACTTCTTCGCCGCGCAGAACCGCTGGTGGGACTACACCCCGCCGACGAGCGGCGAGCTGCGTCGCTGGTCGCTGAACGTGGACGCGCCGCTCAACGAGACCCGCTACACGCCGATTGACCTGGCCGCAGACGGTAGCGCCCTGCCGCCGGGCCTGTATATGCTCGACCTGAATGCTCCTGGCGTGGAGTACAATCGCTGGGCCATGCGTCACATCCTGGTCGTCAGCCGGATCAACCTGACGATGAAGGTGAACGAGCGTGAGACGCTGGTCTGGGCCACCGACCTGGACAGCGGCGCGCCGGTCGCCGGCCTGTCCCTCGGCGCCTACGGCTACGAGGGCGGTCGCAGCGGCAGCGCCACCACCGACGGCGACGGCCTGGCCGTCCTGACCGGTGCCTCCTACATCGTCATCGGCGACGAGCCGTTCACGATGGGCATGAGCGACTGGAGCAACGGCGTCTCGGCCTGGGACTTTGGCTTCTCCTCGGACTACTTGGCCCGCTGGCGCGCCCACATCTATACCGACCGGCCCATCTACCGCCCCGGCCAGACCGTCTACTTCCGCGGCATCGTGCGCACCGAGGACGATGCCCGCTACACCCTCCCCGACGGCGGCCAGATAACCGTGGACGTCTACGACGCCGCTGGCGAGCAGGTCTACCACCAGGAACTGCCCCTGGACGACTACGGCGCGTTCACCGGCGAACTGACCCTGGCCGACGGCGCCGCGCTGGGGCCGTACCAGATCTACGCTGACTATCGCACCCACACCTTCTACGGCGATTTCCAGGTGGCCGCCTACCGCCCGCCGGAGTTCGCGGTGACCGTCACGCCCGACCGCGCCGAGCTGGCCCGCGGCGAGGCCAACCGCGCCGTGGTGGACGTGAGCTACTACTTCGGCGGGCCGGTGGTGAACGTGCCGGTGCAGTGGAACGTCATCGCCCAGGATTACACCTTCCGCCCGGCGGCCTTCGGTCGCTATACCTTCAGCGACACGGACGACCCGTGGGTCTGCTTCGACTGCTGGTGGTGGCAGCCCTACGTCCCCCAGGAGGTCGTCCTCAGCGGCTTCGGCAGCACCGACAGCAACGGGCGACTGATCATCGAACTGCCGGCGGACCTGGCCGCCCGCACCGCCGACCCGTCCGCCGCACCGCCGCAGGGCAGCCGCCAGTTCATCGTCGAGGCCACCGTCAGCGGCAACGACGGGCAGGTGATCTCCGGTCGTTCGACCGTCACCGTCCACCGCGGCGACTTCTACGTCGGCCTGTCGCCGCGTGACTATGTGGGCCGCGCCGGCGATGCGATGAGCGTGGACGTGCTCACCGTGGACTGGGCTGGCGAGCGCGTCCCCAACCGACCATTGACCTACACCGTCTACCGCCGCGAGTGGCGCAACACCTACGTCGAGAGCGAGGCCGGCGGCGGGTACTGGGAGTACGAGACCCAGGACATCGAGGTCGCTCGCGGCACGCTGACCACCAACGCGCAGGCCGAGGGGTTGGTCACCTTCACCCCGCCGCAGGGCGGTTCGTACCGCGTCGTCGTGGGCGGCCGCGACGCCCGCGAGCGCCTGGTGCAGTCCAGCCTATTCGTCTGGGTCAGCGGCGCGGAGACGATCGCCTGGCAGCGCAGCAACGACGACCGCTTCAACCTGGTCAGCGACCAGTCCTCCTACACCCCCGGCGAGACGGCTGAGATCCTCATCCCCAGCCCGTTCGCGGGCGAGCAGTGGGCGCTGATCACCGTCGAGCGCGGGACGATCCTGCAGCGCGAGGTGATCCGCCTGACCTCGAACTCCACCGTCTACCGGCTGCCGATCACGGACGACTTTGTCCCCAACGTCTACGTCAGCGTCGTCGTCGTCCAGGGACGGCAGGCGGCGCTGGCCGCCGCCGACGGCGGGCCGGCGGTCGCCAGCTACAAGGTCGGCTACGTTGCCCTGTCGGTCGAGCCGCTGCGCCAGACGCTGCAGATCACGCTCACGCCCGTGGACGGGGCCGCGAGCGCCCTGCCGGGGTCGCCGGTGACCTACGACGTGCGCGTGACCGACGTGAGCGGCGAACCGGTGGCGACCTCGCTCTCGCTGGACCTGGTGGACCAGGCGGTGCTCAGCTTGCAGCCGCGCACGCCGAACGCGATCGTCGAAGCCTTCTATGGCCGGCGCGGGCTGGGGGTGAACACCGCCAGCGGCCTGGCCGTCTCGGTCAACCGGCTGGTGTTGGAGCAACAGGAGCAGTTGGGCATGGCCTGGGCGGCGGAGGGCCGCGGCGGCGGCGAGGTAGAGCTGCCGCCGGCGGCCACAGCCGCGTCCTCGATGCTGGTGCCCGCGCCCGCACAGGCGGAGCAGGCCACCCGCGGCTTCCGCGACCAGCTCCCGGCGGGGGTCGAGCTGCGCGAGGAGTTCGCCGACACCGCTTACTGGAACGGCAGCCTGGTCACCGGTCGCGACGGCAGCGCTCGGGTGACCATTGACCTGCCCGACAACCTGACCACCTGGGTGCTGCGCGGCGTCGGCGTGACCCAGGATACCCTCGTCGGCGAGGCGACGACCGAGCTGCTGGTGACCAAGCCGCTGCTGATCCGCCCGGTCACGCCGCGCTTCTTCGTCGTTGGCGACCGCGTGCGCCTGGCGGCCATCGTCAACAACAACACCGGCCAACCCCTCGACGTGACCGTGACCATGGCGGCGGTCGGCCTCACTCTCGACGCCACACGCAACACGCAGCACGAAGTCCTGGTCAACGTTCCCGCTGGCGGAGAGCAAGAAGTCGCCTGGTGGGTGACCGTGGACGACGTGCCGCAGGTTGACCTGGCCTTCAGCGCCGTCTCTGGCGAGTACGCCGACGCCGCCCGCCCACGCCTGACCACCGGGCCGGAGGGGACGCTGTTGGTCTACCGCTACACCGCGCCGGAGATCGTCGGTACCGGCGGGCAGTTGGTCGGCGAGGACAGCCGCACCGAGGTGGTCGCCCTGCCGCCGCGCTACGACGACCGCCGCGGCGAACTCTCGATCCGTCTCGACCCGTCGCTGGCGGCGGGGATGCGCGACGGGCTGGACTACCTGGAGCACTTCGAGTACGAGTGCACCGAGCAGACCGTCAGCCGCTTCCTGCCCAACGTCCTCACCTACCGCGCCCTGCGCGAGCTGGGAGTGAGCGATCCCGAGCTGGAGGCCCGTCTGCCGGGGCTGGTGCAGGAGGGGCTGGATCGGCTCTACGCCCAGCAGCACAGCGACGGCGGCTGGGGCTGGTGGTCGGGCGACGAGTCGAGCCCCTACCTGACCGCCTACGTCGTCTTTGCCCTGGACAAGGCCGCCGAGGCCGGCTTCGACGTGCGCTCGGACGTGCTCAATCGGGGGCTGGACTTCCTGAACGGGCGGCTGGTCGCTGCTGGCGAGCTGCGCTCCTACCGCGAGGCGAACCGCCAGGCGTGGCTGCTCTACGTGCTGGCTGAGGGCGGGCGCACGGGGCAGGCCAGCGAGTGGACCGCCGACCTGTTCGCCAACCGTGCCCGACTGAGCCACTACGCCCGCGCCTACTTCGCCCTCACCCTCAGCCTGATCGATCCGGGGGACGCGCGCATCGAGACGCTCCTTTCCGACATCCAGAACGCGGCCATCCTCAGCGCCACCGGCGCGCACTGGGAGGAGGCCGACTACGACTGGTGGGCGATGAACACCGACACCCGCTCCACCGCCGTCATCCTGGACGCGCTGGCCCGCCTCGACCCCGACAACGCGCTGATCCCCAACGTTGTCCGCTGGCTGATGGTCGCCCGCCAGGACGGTATCTGGGAGACGACGCAGGAGACCGCCTGGGCGTTGATCGCGCTGACCGACTGGATGGTCGTCACCGGCGAGCTGCGCGGGCAGTATGATTACGGCGTGCAGTTGAACGACGAGCTGCTCACCTCCGGCACGGTCACGCCGCAGAACGTCCAGGATTCGGTGCAGCTCCGCGTGGACGTGGCCGAGCTGCTGGCCGACGCGGGCAACCGGCTGACGGTGGGGCGAGGGCCGGGCGAGGGCCGCCTCTACTACACCGCCCACCTGCGCGTCTACCTGCCGGTGGAGGAGATCGAACCGCTCGACCGCGGCATCATCGTCAGCCGCCAATACGTCGCCGCCGACTGCCCGCCGGACGAAGCCTGCGCGGAGGTGGACAGCGCCGCCGTGGGCGAGACGGTGCAGGTGCGCTTGACGATCATCGCCCCGCACGACCTGTACTACGTGGTGGTGGAGGACCCGCTGCCGGCCGGCGCCGAGGCGGTGGACACGAGCCTGGCGACGACCAGCGTGCTGGAGACGGAGCCGGGGCTGGTGCGCGAGTCCGAGGGAGGCTGGTGGGCGCCGTGGTCTTGGTGGTGGTGGCGCTGGTACAGCCGCAGCGAGATGCGCGACGAGCGGGTGGTGCTCTTCGCCGACTACCTGCCGGCAGGGACGTACACCTACCAGTACACTATCCGCGCCACACAGCCGGGCGAGTACCGCGTCATCCCCACCTCGGCGCGCGAGTTCTACTTCCCGGAGGTCTTCGGGCGGGGGGACGGGCAGTTATTCACGGTGACGCCGTAGGGGCGGGCCTCCGTGCCCGCCCAGGGGCGACCACGGAGGGTCGCCCCTACGTGCCCGCCCGGGCATCACCCCGTAGGGGCGGGCCTC
>DAOTYW010000313.1:0-4091 GCA_034434755.1 Anaerolineae bacterium
TGGTCGCTGGCGAGCACCTCGCGGAGAGCGTGGACTTTCGTCTCCAGGTCGCGGCGGGTGCCCGCCGGCAGCCGTTCGCCGAACTCGTGGAGGAACTTCTCGGCGGAGTAGGCGGTACTGTCGGCGGCGTTGCGCGCCTCGACCAGTTCCTGCTTCTGCCGGTCCTGCTCGCGGTGCGCCTCGGCCTCGCGCACCATCCGCTCGACCTCGTCTTCCGCCAGTCCACTGGAGGGGATGATCTGCATGGACTGTTCGCGTCCGGTGGCCTTATCGCGGGCCGAGACTTGGAGGATGCCGTCGGCGTCAATATCGAAGGTGACCTCGACCTGCGGCACACCGCGCGGGGCGGGCGGGATGCCGTCGAGGATGAAGCGACCCAGGCTCTTGTTGTCGGCGGCCATCGGCCGCTCACCCTGGACGACGTGGATCTCCACCTGGGTCTGTGCGTCGGTAGCGGTGGAGAAGATCTGGCTCTTGCGGGTGGGGATGGTCGTGTTCCGTTCGATCAGATGGGTAGCCACGCCGCCCAATGTCTCGATGCTCAGCGTCAGCGGGGTGACGTCGAGCAGCAGCACATTCTTCACTTCGCCGCCGAGCACGCCGGCCTGGATCGCCGCGCCAATACCGACCACCTCATCGGGGTTGACCCCCTTGTGTGGTTCGCGGCCGAAGAACTCGGCCACCAGGCGCTGGATCGCCGGCATGCGCGTCTGTCCGCCGACCAGGATGACTTGATGGATGTCGGACGGCTTCAGCCGCGCGTCGGCCAGCGCCTGCTTGCACGGCTCCAGCGTGCGCTGGACCAAATCATCGGTCAGTTGCTCCAGCCGGGCGCGGGTGATCTTCATTTGAAGGTGGCGGGGGCCGGCAGCGTCAGCGGTGATGAAGGGCAGGTTGATCTCGGTCTCCAGCGTCGTCGAGAGCTCGATCTTGGCCTTCTCCGCCGCTTCCTTGAGCCGTTGCAGCGCCTGGCGGTCCTGGCGCAGGTCAATGCCGGATTCTTTCTTGAACTCCTCGGCGACGTAGTCAATAACCCGCCGGTCGAAATCGTCGCCGCCGAGGAAGGTATCGCCGCTAGTTGACTTGACCTCGAAGACTCCATCGCCGACGTCGAGGATAGAGACATCGAAGGTGCCGCCGCCCAGGTCGTAGACGGCGATCACTTCGTCCTTGTGCTCGCCCATCCCGTAGGCCAGGGAGGAAGCGGTCGGTTCGTTGATAATGCGCAGCACCTCCAGGCCGGCGATCTTGCCGGCGTCCTTGGTTGCCTGGCGCTGACTGTCGTTGAAGTAGGCCGGCACGGTGATCACCGCCTGGGTGACCGGTTCGCCCAGGTACGCCTCGGCGTCGGCCTTGATCTTCTGCAGAATCATCGCCGAGATCTCCGGCGGCGAGTAGTCCCGTTCCCCCATCCAGACCCGCACGTCGCCGTTGGGGGCGGCGGTGGCGCGGTAGGGGATCACCTGCAGGGCGCGCTGCACCGTCGGGTCTTCGAACTTGCGGCCCATGAAGCGCTTGATCGAGGCGACCGTGTTTTCGGGGTTGACGATCGCCTGTCGCCGGGCGACCTGGCCGACGATGCGCTCGCCGGTCTTCGGGTTGATGGCGACGACCGAGGGGAACAGCCGCCCCCCCTCCGCGCTGGGCACGACAGTTGGCTCCCCACCGATCATCACCGCACAGACGGAGTTGGTCGTGCCCAGGTCAATACCGATGATTTTGGACATCCTGCCTCCCTGGAAGAAATGATCACTGACCGCTGACCACTGACCACTGACCACTGACCACTGACCACTGACCACTGACCACTGATGTTCATTGGTCATGGTTCTGGGCTCGCGCCACGCGCACCAGGGCTGCGCGGATCACTCGCTCGCCCAGCATGTAGCCGCGCTGCACCTCGGCAATCACCTGCCCGTCCTCGTAGCCTGGCGCTTCCTCGTAACTTACCGCTTCGTGGTAGAGCGGGTCGAACATGCATCCCGCCACCTCGATCGGCCTGACGCCCTGCGATTCCAGCACCAGCTCCAGCTTGCGTTTGATGAGGAGAACGCCCTCGATCCAGGTGAGGCTCTGCAGCCCTGGCGGCAGGGTCTGGATCGCCCGCTCCAGATCGTCCAGCACGGGCAGGATACGCCCGATGAGGCCGGCGTTGCTCATCTGGACCTGTTGCTGTCGGTCGGCCTCCTGGCGTTTACGGTAGTTGGAGAACTCCGCCTGTGCCCGCTGCCAGCCGTCCAGGTAGCCGGCGGCCTGGGCGCGGGCCTCGTCCAGCTCCTTCTGCAGGCGCTCCAGCTCCGTTCGCAGTAGCTCCGCCTCGGTCGGCGGGGGCGGTTCGGTCACCGCTGGCGGCGTCGGTTGCCCGGCGACGGCTTCCTGGGCCGGCGGTTCGGCAACCGGGACGGGTTCTTCGGTGACGGGCCTGGCCTTCTTCCTGGTCACGGTAACCTCCTTTGGATTGCGGTCATCGTTCGGCGGGTGGCCGACGGCAGTGGTCGGCTGCACGCGCCCGGTCAGGGCAACTTCTTGGGCGTGGCTGCCGGCAATGCTGCGGCACCGGTGACGAAGGCCTCCTCGACCAGCTCCGAGAGCAGCCCGGCAACGTAGCGAACGGCGGAGATGGCCCGTCCGTAGCCCATGCGCATCGGTCCCAGCACCCCCAGCGCCCCGGCGGCCAGGTCGGCCACGCCGTAGCGGGAGAGCACCAACCCGCAGGCGGCCAGCTCGTCGAAACGGCCCTCGCCGCCGATCATCACCCGCACGCTGCCGACGCTGGGGCCCAGGGCGTCGGCCAGCACGGCCTCCAGGAAACTGCGCTCTTCGATGACCCGCAGCACGCCCTGGGCGCGCCCGCCGCTGAACTCCGGCTCCTGGAGCAGCTCGACCAGTCCCTGGTGGTAGACCTCTTCGGCGACGGTGGTGCCGGCCCGCCGCATCGTCTCCACGGCCAGGCGGGCAATGTCGGCCTCCAGAGGGGGCAGGACGGGGAGGCGCGGCTCGATCTCCTCGGCGACCAGGTCGGCGCAGACCTGATTGAGCCGGTCGGCGGCCTCGGTGAGCACCGCCTGGGGCAGCGGTTCCGGCAGGGTCAGCATCTGCTGGCGGACCATCCCGCTCTGGAGGACCAGCACCAGCAGCACCAGACGGCCCTGGATCGAGATGAGCTGGAGCTGACGGTAGCGGGCCTGGGCAGCCTGCGGGGCCGTGACCAGCGCGGCGCTGTGGGTCGTGCGGGCCAGCACCGAAGCGGCCAGCGGCATCCACTCGTCAATCTCGCGGCGCACCTGCTGGAACTGGTGGGCGATGGTGCGCTGCTCGGCCGCCGGCAGCTCGGTCTCGCGCAATAGCCGCTCGACAAAGTAGCGATATCCTTTGTCGGTCGGCATCCGTCCGGCGGACGTGTGGGGGTGGGTCAGATACCCCAGCTCCTCCAGCCGCGCTAGCTCGTTGCGCACGGTGGCCGAACTGACATCCAGCCCGTACCGCTCCACCAGGACGCGGGAACTGACCGGGGTGGCCGTGTGCACAAACTCGCGCACCACCAGCCCGAGGATCGTCTGTTGTCGAGGGGTCAGGTCCTCCATAACCATCCTGCTCGCTTCCTACCGTCCGCGGCGCTGGGCCCTCACCCCTTCCCCCTACCCGCCCGGGCCAGGGGGTGGGGTGAGGAGCCAGCACCGGCCACGCCAGCGTCAGGCCTGGCAGAGGGTGGGCAGTTACCTACCCTGTGGTGTTAGCACTCTCGTATCGAGAGTGCTAAACCCGCAAGCCCCATGCTACCATGTCGGCAGCAATCTGTCAAGATACCCGACCTGTCACTGCTCACCCTCCCGCAGGTTGGGGCGCAATGGGTAGCCCAAATCGCGCTTCCGTAGCCACTCCGATTCGTTGCTCGGTCACTTCCGAACCTGCGGGAGGGTGAGCAGTGACGTCAGAACGGCCCAGCGGCGCGGTCGGAGCAGCTGAGGGCTCTTGCCCCCTGCTGGCCAAACGTGGTACAATAGTAACTGCCTACCCTTTACCAGGCCTGGTGCTGGCAGGGCCGGTGTGCCGGCCCCTCACCCCCCCCTGGCCCCCCCCCCCCCCCCCCC
>DAOTYW010000314.1:0-1599 GCA_034434755.1 Anaerolineae bacterium
AGCGACGAGGCGAAGGCGATCAACCCGTAGCGGCTGACCCGCCCGTAGGTGGGCTTGAGGCCGACGATGCCGCACAGGGAAGCCGGCTGGCGCACGCTGCCGCCCGTGTCGGTGCCCAGCGCGCCCAGGCACTCGCCGGCGGCGACGGCGGCGGCGCTCCCCCCGCTCGACCCCCCCGGCACCCGCTGCAGGTCCCACGGGTTGCCCGTGGTGAAGAAGGCCGAGTGTTCGGTCGAGGAGCCCATGGCAAACTCGTCGGTGTTGGTCTTGCCCAAGATGATCGCCCCGGCAGCCCTCAGGCGGGCGACGGCGGTGGCGTCGAACGGCGGGACGAAGTTCTCCAGGATGCGCGAGCCGCAGGTGGTGGGGATGCCGGCGGTGCAGAGGACGTCCTTGATCGCCAGTGGGATGCCGCGCAGGGGGGCGTCGTCCGCGGCGGCGTCGGCAGCGCGGGCCTGTTCCAGCGCCTCCTCCGGCGTCAGCGTCAGGTAGGCGCGCACGTCGTTGTCCACCGCCAGGATGCGCTCCAGCAGCGCCTCGGTCAGCGCGACCGCCGTGAGCTCGCCGGCGCGCAGCCGCCGGCGGGCCTCGTGAATGGTCAGTTCGTGCAGGTTCACCGCCCCTCCTCCGGCCCCTCCGCCGCCCACACGCCCGGCACGACGAAGCAGCCCTCTTCGGCGGCGGGGGCATTGGCCAGCACGTCGTCGCGGGGCGCAGGGGGACGGGGCTGGTCGGCGCGCATGACGTTGCGCAGCGGGAGGACGGTGGCGGTGGGTGGGATCGCCGCCGTGTCCAGCTCGTTCAGCCGCGCCGCGTAGTCCAGCACCGCCGACAGTTGCCGGGCGAAGCGCTCCTTTTCCTCCTCGGTGAGCGCCAGCTTCGCCAACGCGGCGACGTGATCCACTTCTTTCCTGCTCAGGGCCATCGGCAACCTCCGGACGCGATTATAGCATCATTGGGAAGGGAGGCAACCGGTTGTGAGCAGGACGGGGGCGGGTATAATGGGGGCTGGAGGTTGGAGGTTGGAGGTTGGAGGCTGGAAGTTGGAAATTGGACGTTGGAGGTTGGCCATCGGACTCTTGCGGTTGGTCATTGGTCATTGGCCATGGTTCGTTCTCCTCGGCTGTCTGTTCCTGGCCTGCCTGGCTGTGCTGATCGCCGACCACGGACCACGCAACACGCAACACGCAATACCCAACGTGCTCTACCTCCCCCGCGTCGCCCGCGCCGACGACTTCTGGCTCGACCGGCCCATCTGGTCGCACGCCGACGCCCCCGCCGCCCACGAGGTCGTCCTGTTCCGCCACGCCTTCACGCTGGATGAGCCGCTGGAGGGCGCCGGGCTGTGCATCTTTGCCGACACGCGCTACCAGGTATGGGTGGACGGCGCGTGGGTCGGGCGCGGGCCGGCCCGCTTCTCGCCGGCGCGACGGGAATACGATGTCTACCCGCTCGGCGCGCTGAGCGCCGGCCCTCATCTGGTGGCCGCGCTCGTGCAGTGGGCGCCCAACGAGCGCCGCGCCGAGTCCACGGCCCCGTTCCTCCAGGCGCACATCCAGGGAACGGCCGACGGGACCGTCCGCGTGGTGGCGCGCAGCG
>DAOTYW010000315.1:0-2259 GCA_034434755.1 Anaerolineae bacterium
AGGCACTCGTCCAGCGCCTGCGCCAGTGCCGAGGCGTCGCCCGGCGCGACCGCCCGTCCCAGCCCGTATCGCTCGACCCGTCCGCTGCCGGCGCACCCGGCGGTGACGAGCATCGGCAGGCCCGCGCCGATGCAGGCGGCCAGCCCGACCGGCTCGTGGAGCAGCGCCCCCACACCGTCGCTGCTCAGCGCCACGGCCAGCTCGGCCTCGGCCAGGTAGCCGCTGCGCAGCCGCGCCGGGACGTCCCGTTCGAAAAGCACCACCCGCGCCAGGCCCAGGCCGGTGGCGAGGTCCACCGCTGCGGTCCACCGCTCATCGTCCTGCGGCTCGTCGTCGAAGGCGGCGAAGACGAGCCGGGCGCGCGGGTGGGCCTGGCGAGCCTGGGCGAAACCGCGCAACACCGTCAGCGGGTCGTCGCCGGGCCGCAGCCCGCCGGGCCAGAGGATCAGCGGGTCGTCCATCTCGATGCCAGGGCGCACGCCCTTGAGCACCGGTTGCGGCGGCGGCAGCGGCTCGACGCCCGTGGGTACAACCAGCACCAGGCGGCACAGGGCGGGATCGTCCCGCACCGTGTACGGGTTGACCCGCCCGCTGGCGGCGAGCTGGCCCAGCCAGTACAGCCGCTCTTCCTCGCTGGCGCAGATCACGCCATCGACAGTCTGCGGCCAGAGCTGCGGCGACTGGACGAACATGTCCATCTGCTGATACAGCGGGGCTTCGCCTGCCTCACCCAACCGCGCGGCCAGCGTCGGCGGCGGCTGGAGGTCGACCAGGATCGGGCGGTGCCATTGCTGCAGAAAATCGAAACGTTGCAGCGGGGCGGCGGTGGCGATGAGCAGATCGGCAGACTCGCACAATTGGCGCAGTATATCCTCGTCCTGATCCTCCGTCGGCACGAGCCAGTGCACCTCGCAGGTCGTTGCGAGTTGGCCGGCCATGGCCCGGTGGCGGGCGGTCTCCTGGCCGACGAAGACGACGCGCCGACGGGCCGGCAGCGGGGCGACCGCCGGGGCGAAGCTGTAGGTCGAACGGAGCGCTTCCAGCGTCAGCGCGGGCATCCCCTCGTGCAATTGCGGCCCGGCGAGCGGCGGCAGCGGGTCGCGTAGCCGCTCACTACGGTGGTCGGCGACGAAGCGGCGCTCGTCGCGCCGGCTTGCCGGATTGTCCTCGCACGCCGGCCAGGGGGCGAAGGCTAGGGCGCGCAGCGCCGCCGCCGTGTACCATCCCGCCGCCTGCGCCCGCCGTGACCAGTCGTTGCCCAGCCAATCGAAGCCGTAGCGCAGGTCGAGGGGCAGCGCTTCCAGGGCTTCCCGTCGCAGCAGCGCGGCGCTGACATGGACCGCCGGCACTTCCAGCCAGTCCGCCTCGAACTGGCCCACGTCCAACCAGCCGGCGAACGGATTGCGGCGCGGCTGGCGCGGGCTGCGCCAGTCGCCCACGCGGACGACAAACCCTGGCCACGAGGCCCACATTACCCGCGGGACCACGGCGGCGATGTCCCGACGCAGCTCCAGTACCGCCACCATCTCCGCCAACGCCGAGGGGGACAGGAGGGTGTGGGAATCGAGGAGCAGGAGGGCGGAGGGGCAGGTGTGCAAGTGTGCAAGTTTGCAGGTTTGCAAGTCGGCAAGTGGGCAAGTTTGCAAGTGGGCAAGTGGGCAAGTTTGCAAGTGGGCAAGTGGGCAAGTTTGCAAGTGGGCAAGTGGGCAAGTTTGCAAGTGGGCAAGTGGGTAGGTCTGGTGGTGGAGGGAGGTGAGGCAGGCATCGAGGTTGGCGTGGGGGTCGTGGTGGAGGACGAGGGCGGAGACGGATGTCTCGCCTGAGGCTGAAGCCCTAGGCTGATCGCTCCAGGACGCTGAAGTGCCCTTCGCGGCCACTCCCGCTCTCTCGGCGAACCCTGCGGCCTCTGCGGTGGAACCAGGCTCTTCAGATAGCACGCCGGCGCGCTGGAGGACTTTCAGGGCGGCGGCGGCCAGGTAGGTGGAGACGCGGGCGGCCTGGGCGACCTCGGCCACGGCGCGCCCGTCGGCGGCCGCCGCGAGCGCCGCTATCAGCGGGTCGAGGGCGATGCCGGCGGATTCGCCAGGCCGCCGGACGAGCGTCCAGCCATCGGGTTGGACGTCGCGGGTCAGGGCGGGAGTGGGGTGGTAGGTCATGGCAAGTGGGCAAGTTTGCAAGTTTGCAAGTTTGCAAGTTTGCAAGTTTGCAAGTTTGCAAGTTTGCAAGTTTGCAAGTTTGCAAGTTTGCAAGTTTGCAAGT
>DAOTYW010000316.1:0-3111 GCA_034434755.1 Anaerolineae bacterium
GCCCCCTTCGGGGGCTGTGTGAGCCTGCGGAGCAGGCTTTCGCTTTGAGCCGTGGGGTTTAGCCCACGGCGGCTTGGCCTAAGTTGTGACGAATGGAAAGGAGGCTAAAGATGAAGAGAACGTTTGTCGTCATCCTTGGGATTCTGGTCGTGCTCACCTTGCTGCTCTCCCCGGTCGGGACGGTCCTGGTGGGCCGGGCGGAACAACCCACAGCCGACTTCAACGGCGATCACGCCGCCGACCTGGTGGTGGGCGTCCCGGATGAGGACCAGCCCCCGGCCGATGGGATGGGCGCCTTCCAGGTCTTGTACGGCTCATTGGTGGACGGCCTGCAGGGCGGGAGCAACGATGTCTGGGGGCAGTTCTCCAACCCGGCCGAGAGCGGCGATCGCTTCGCCTACAGCCTGGCCGTCGGCGACTTCGACGGCGACGGGTACGTGGACCTGGCCGTCGGTATCCCCTGGGAGGACCTCGAAGGCGCGACCACGATCCTCAACGCCGGCGCCGTGGAGGTCTGGTACGGGACCGCCTCCGGCCTCGACAGCGGCAGCGCCGAGTTTTGGCACCAGGATGTCGGCACGGTCCAAAGCATTGCTGAGGAGGGCGACCTCTTCGGCTACACGCTGGCCGCCGGCGACTTCGACGGCGACGGCTACGATGATCTGGCCGTCGGCGTTCCGTACGAGACCTGGGTCGAGGACAACTGCGGCATCGTGCAGATCCTCTACGGTTCGAGCGGCGGCCTGACGGACGCCGGCAACCAGCTATTCCGCCAGGGGGCCGGCGGGATCAGCGAGCCGGAGGAGTCGGGCGACCGCTTCGGGAAGGCCCTGGCCGTCGGCGACTTCGACGGCGACGGTTACGACGACCTGGCCATCGGCGCGCCCGACGAAAACCGTGAAAACCCGTCGGCGCTGACCGATTATGGCCTGGTGCACATCCTCCATGGTTCGGGCGGCGGCTTGACCACCAGCGGCTGGCAGATGTGGTCGCTGGCCAGCCCCGACGACTACGACTACTTCGGCCAGGCGCTGACGTCCGGCGACTTTGACGGCAACGGCTACGCCGACCTGGCGGTGGGCGTGCCGGGGCGGGATCTGAGCGGGCCAGTGCTGGACGGCGGCATCGTCACCGTCATCTTCAGCGATGGCGATGGGCT
Source organism: Anaerolineae bacterium (assembly GCA_034434755.1). Taxonomy (GTDB): domain Bacteria; phylum Chloroflexota; class Anaerolineae; order B4-G1; family DUEL01; genus DAOTYW01. Next base: position 1,160 of record DAOTYW010000316.1, read on the forward strand.
CGGCGCCGACTCCGAGCTTTGGCAGCAGGGCAACCCGGAGCACTTCGACGAGTTCGGCTCCGCCCTCAGCGCGGGGGACTATAACGGCGACGGTCGCGACGACCTGGCCATCGGCACTCCCGAAGAGGATCTGGTGGACATCGTGGACTCCGGCGTGCTGGAGGTCCTCTACGGCGCGACGAGCGGGCTCGTGCGCCGGTCCAGCAACGACTACTGGCATCAGGACCGCACGGGCATGGAAGACACGGCGGAGACGAACGACCACTTCGGCTACGCCCTGGCCAGTGGTGACTTCGACGGCGACGGCTTCGCCGACCTGGTGGCGGGCATTCCTTACGAAGGCATCAACGACGCAGACGACGAGGCGGGCGCAGCGCAGGTGCTGTACGGCTCGTTCAACGGCATCACTGCCAGCGGGAGCTGGTTCTTCCATCAGGGCCTGCCGGAGATCGAGGGTCTCGCCGAGGCCGACGACCACTTCGGGATGGCCCTGGCGGCGATCCCGCGCGCCGTGGGCCGGGCCTACCTGCCCGTGGTGTTGCGCAACGCTCACTAACGAGAGACCTGACAGGTCTCTCGGGACCTGTCAGGTCTACCCCTCCAGCATCCATCCCGGCTGGGCGGGGCCGGTATCCGACCGCGCCCGACGTCGTCGCGGAAAAAGTCAGCGGGTTGAGCAGATTGAAGCAGATTCAGCAGGTGGAATCTGCTTCATCTGCTCAGTCTGCTGACGATTCGCCCGCCTTCAGCATCCTGGACCGTGAACAACACCTGACCATCAGACCCCCCGCCCTATGGACGCAAAAATAGGACGGACACCCTCTGATCAGTCCCAGGTTGACAGGGATAGGATTTGCGGGTATACTATAGCATAACTAACTTATGGTTTCGGGGTTTCCGTGTGGACGAATCCGTGCGATGGAGGTAACCGAGATGATGAAACACCTGACCGTCATCGAGACCATCCTGCGCGACCGGCGGCGATTCTTCGCCGAGATCCGCGAGGGCCAGGGCCTGAGGGAGAAGATGCGCGCCATGCTTATCTCCAGCATCGCCTTCTTCGCCCTCTACGGCGCGGTGATGGGCTCCAGTCACAGCCTCTGGCAGGCGCTCAGCAGCGCGGCCAAGCTGCCGCTGCTCTTCCTGGCCACCCTGGTCATCTGCGCCCCCACCCTCTATTTCTTCAACCTGATCTTCGGTTCCAACCAGAGCCTCTCCCAGAACGTCGCCCTGATGCTGACCGCCCTCACCGTTACCGCGGTCGTGCTGCTCAGCTTCGCCCCCATTCTCCTCTTCTTCCTGCTCATCACGAGTGAGTATCAATTCTTCAAGCTGCTCAACGTCGGCATCTTCACCATCGCCGGCGTCATCGGCATGCTCTTCCTCGGCCAGGGGATGCAGATCGTCTCGTTCGCCGGCAAGGAAGGCGCGCGGGCGCGACGGAACGTGGTGCGGCTGTGGATCCTCGTCTACGCCTTCGTCGGCAGCCAGATGGCCTGGACGCTGCGCCCGTTCATCGGCGCGCCCGGCCTGCCGTTCGAGCTCTTCCGTCAGCTCGGCGGCAACTTCTACGCCAATATCTTCGCCAGCATCGGCGAGATCCTGGGCTTTTTCACGGTGAGGTAGGAAATGAACAACCCGCAGCGTTCCCGCATGGAGGTTCTGCTCGACCTCCTGACCGAGGAAGTGGCCCAGCGGTTGCAGGCGCGCATGGCCCGCCCTGCCCCGCCGCCACCGCCGCCGCCTGTCCAGCCGACGAAGCCGCCGCAGCCGGAACCCGCGCCCGAACCGCCGGCGCCGCCGCCCGGCCCCTCTCACGCCCCCCGGCTGATGGCCCGCCTGGCCCTCGCCCTGGCTATCGCCGTCGTGCTGATCAACATCCCCTTCGATCGCCATGGCACCACCCTGGCCACGGCGATGCCCGACACCGCCTCCCTGATCATCCGCGACGG
>DAOTYW010000317.1:0-1648 GCA_034434755.1 Anaerolineae bacterium
CTGTCGGTCACTGCCTCGCGGCGGATGCCTGTGTTGACGTTTTCAACCAATACCGTAGCCCCGGGAAGGACCGCCCCGGTGGGGTCGGTGACCACACCGCTCAATGAACTCATGGACTGGCCGTGCGCCAACGGCGCGGCAGCCAGCAGTGACAAACACACCAAAGCCGCTGCTTTCATAACGCTCCTTTGGCCGCGTGGACCGGCCACTGGCCGATCTCCTTCGCAATTGTAGGGCGCGCTTCCGCTTGGCCGAATAGAGATAAATGATCATTCCTGGAGTGAGCAGACGGATGGAGGATCCGGGCTGCTTCTTCAGGAATACTGGCCTTTTGGCGGCCGACGGCGCCCCACCCGTAGCTGAAAGTTAAGGCGGCGATTCGCCCTTGATTCTGAGCAGAATCGGGGTGAGGAAACCTTGAAAAGGAGAACCGCCGCTGCATGAAGCCATCACATGATTGAGACCCAGGGAAAGGCCAATCAGCGCCGGGGGGCCGACGTCGTAAGCCGCCACGGGCACCTCCCGCTGCCCATGGCAGAACTGATCGAACAGAGCCGGACGGCCTTTGACGGTAAGCGTCAGACCAACCGCATCCTTGGCGAGTCGGGTATTTGATGCCGAGCTGGAGGGGCGAGCCAGAAACCTCTCAACTCAACTCGCAAACGCCGCAGCCGCGTCGAAGTATGTCGTTTCGTTGATGAGTATCTGAGGAGCGGCCTGAACCTGAAGGCCTTCTGCCAGCAGCACGACCAGGACCGCAGCGCGCTCACCCGTCGCTTGCAGCAGCGGCGAATCCTCACCACACCGCCCCCACAGCCTCCAGGCTGGGTCCGCTTCGAGTGGGCGCCGGAGCCTGATCCACTTCCCGTCGCCGCCGCCACTCGCACCTGCCTCACCCAGGGCGCCACCGACCTGCGCCAGGACTTGGATGGTCTCTACACGCTGGTGCAGCAGCGACTGGCTCTGACTTGTCAGGGCTGGCCCACCTGAAGATCCAGCTCCTGGAAGAGAAGCTCCGCCTGCTCCGGCTGCGCAAGTATGGGCCGGCGGCCGAGCGTCTGAGTTCCGCCCAACTGGCCTTGCTCGAGCGGGAGCCAGGGGTTAGTCAGGCGGAGGTCGAAGCGGAAGCGGAAGGCGAGGCGCTGCCCGAACCTGCGCCCGCCCGAGCCCGCAAGCCGGTGCGTCCTCATCCCGGTCGCCAGCAGCTGCCGGCCGAGCTGCCCCGGCGAGCGGTTACAGCGATGCGGACGAAACGCCGGTGGCGGTCCAGATGCACGACGGACGGGGAGGGAACGGGCGCGGCTGGCTATGGCAATACAGCCACCCGCGGGGCAACGCGGCCCCGATTCATCGGGGCGGGGTGTTTGATTTTCGTCTGGGCCGCAGCCGGGATGGTCCGCGGCGGTTTCTGGCCGGGTTCGAGGGGATTTTGCAAACCGATGGGCATGCAGCCCACCAGGGGGTGGGCGGGTCGAAGGTGGTGGAGGCGGCCTGTTGGGCGCACGTGCGCAGGAAGTTTTTCGAGGCGGCATCCTGGTTGAGGAACGCCTCTCGTGCGGCCGCCAGGATTTCCTCGCGGTCTATCGGCTTGATGGTGGGACAATCGAGCACCCGCGCCTGAATGCCCAGGCGGGCCAGCTCGTCCGCC
>DAOTYW010000318.1:0-3605 GCA_034434755.1 Anaerolineae bacterium
GTGGCCATTGCAGTGCGATTTGGGCTGCAACTTGCGCCCAAACCTGCGGGAGGGTAAGCAGTCACCTTTCCACAAGGTGGGGGGAGCGCCGCCGCGCTCCCCCCAGGTCATATTCACGCCTCCTTTGCGTGTTCGTGGCGGGGGCTCAGTCCCCATCAGTAGGCAGACGATTCCCGTGCCAGCCGCGGCCCCTTCCCCGCAGGGGGAAGAAGCCCTGCTCCAGCCCTTCGAGCAGCCAGTCGGCCTGGTCCTGGCTCATCGTCCCCTCCTCGACGGCCTGCTCGATCCTCTGGCGCATGGACTCGGCGCGGGCTGCCTGGATCGCGGCCTGCACGTCCTCGATGGCCACGCCTTGCGCCTCGGCCACTTCGCTCAGGGTCTGACCGTCGTGCAGGGCGGTGAAGAGCTCCACCGGGGTCATGCCGAGGGCCTCGGCGGCGGCATCGAAGGTGCTCCGCCAGTCGCCGCCCCGGCCGAAGAAGCCGAAGCCGCCGGGGCCGGGTCGGCCACGATCAGGACCGGCGGCCAGATCGCTGCTCGACGGGGGCACGTCCGTCGTGGGCTCCGTCTCCTGCGCCAGCGCCGTCGCCACGCCCAGCGCGCCGGTCAGCAGCAGCCCTACCAGCACTACCCCCACAACCCCCAAGATGACCAGCCAATGCTTTTTACCCATCCTGCTATCTCCTTATTCCTGCAGTTTCGTCGGTATCTGCCGACTGACCGTTATGGTAGCAGAACAATGTAAAGGCGGGATGAAGAAGCTGTAAGAAGCTGGTATACAGGCAGTTACCTGCCAGGCCGATCCGTCAGAGAGGAGGGGTCGTCTCCCGGCAGCACGGTCAGGGCGGCGGGAGATAGGGAGAAGGCGAGCGGTTCGCCGGGGTCGGGCAGGGGCACGCTCGCCGGGAAATCGAGGGCCAGTTCGATCCCGCTGGCGTGGCGCACGGTCAGCCGGCGGAAGCCGCCGCGGAACGAGACGTCGGTGACGGTGCCGCGCAGGCCGTTCGGGCCGTTCTCATCCGGACGGGCCGCTTCCGGGCGGATCAGCAGATGGACGGCCTGCCCGGTCGCGCCGTGGGCATCCCCGGCCTGTAGTTTGCCCAGCGCGGTCTCGACCCGCCCGTCGCCCACTACCCACGCCTCCAGTAAATTGGTCAATCCCAGGAACTGCGCCACCCAGGGGGAGGCTGGGCAGCGGTAGACCGCCTCTGGCGTCCCCTGTTGCACGATCCGACCCTCGTGCAGCACGACCAACCGGTCGGCGATGGCGAAAGCCTCCTCCTGGTCGTGGGTCACAGTGATCGTGGTCACGCCGACCCGCTTGAGGATGGCCGGCAGCTCCTCCAGCAACCGCTCGCGTAGCGTCCGGTCGAGCGCGCCCAGCGGCTCGTCCAGCAGCAGCAGACGCGGCTGTGGGGCCAGGCTGCGCGCCAGGGCGACGCGCTGTCGCTCGCCGCCGGAGAGCTGGCTGACGTCGCGGTGCTCGAACCCGGCCAGTCCGACCCGCTCCAGCACCTCGCGCACGCGCTGGCGAATGGCCGCCCGCTCCCAACCGAGCATGCGCAGTCCGAAGGCGACGTTGCCGAAGACGTCCTTGTGCGGGAAGAGGGCGTACTCCTGGAACATCAGCCCGAAGCCGCGCCGGTGGGGGGGGAGGGCGGTGACGTCCTCCCCGTTCACCCAGACCTGCCCATCCTCCGGCGTCTCCAGCCCGGCGATGAGCCGTAGCAGGGTCGTCTTGCCGCAGCCGGAGGGGCCGAGCAGGCAGGTGACCTCCCCCTCCTCTGCCGTGAAGCTCACCCCGGAGAGCGCCCAGCCGTCGGGGTAGGACTTGCGCAGGTTACGGATTTCGAGGAACATGCTAGAACTCCCCCCGGAACCGCTCGATCCCCACGAACCCCAGCGCGCAGACGAGCATCAGCAGCGCCGACATCGCCAGCGCCTGGCCGTAGTTGGACAATCCCGGCTGGCCCAGGAAGCGGTAGATAGCGATGGGGATGGTGGGGAACTCGGGCCGCGCCAGCAGCGAGGTGGCCCCGAACTCGCCCATGGAGATGGTGAAGGCGAAGACCGCGCCCACGGCCACCGCCCGCCCGATGATGGGCAGGTCAACTTCCTGCCAAACGCGCCAGGGCGACGCGCCCAGCACCGCCGCCGTCTCCCGCAGGGCCGGCTGGATGGAGCGCAGCGCCGGCAGCACGGCGCGGACGACGAAAGGCAGCGCGACCAGAGTGTGGGCCAGGACGATCAGCAGCGGCGAGGTGCGTAGGTTCAGCGGCGGCTCGTCCAGGGCGATGATGTAACCCAGCCCCAGCGTCACCGCCGAGGTGCCCAGCGGGAGCATGAACAGCGGGTCGAGCAGGCGGGACAGGGGGGCGCGCTCCCGTCCGCGCCCGGCGATCGCCGTCGCCGCCGGCAGCCCCAGCGCCAGCGCCAGGCCTGTCGTCGCCAGGGCGAACAGGAGGGAGTTGCGCACGGCGGCCAGCGGTGGGACGTAGAAGAGCGAGCCGCCGGGGTCGCTGAACAGCGCCCGGTAGGCGGCCAGCCCGCCGTCGCCGACCGTCAGCGAGCGTTCCAACAGCGCGCCCAGCGGGGCCAGCAACAGCAGCGCCAGCGGCAGCAGGCTGACGGTCAGCAGCGCCCATTCGGCCAGGGCGCGCGGGCGGCGCTGGGTGACCCGCCGCGGGCGCAGCGACTGCGGCACAGCCAGGCGGGTCTGCAGCCGTGTGTAGACGGTCATCAGCGCGAAGGTGAAGAGGATCTGCACCAGCGCCAGCGTCGCCGCCAGCGGCAGGTTGGGCAGGTAGACGGTGCGGTAGTAGATCTCCACCTCCAGCGTGGCGTAGCGGCCGCCGCCCAGGATCAGCACGACGCCGAAGCTGGTGAAGCAGAAGACGAACGTCAGCAAGGCCGCCGCCCCCAGCGACGGGCCCAACAGCGGCAGCGTCACTTCGCGGAAGGCCCGCCAGCGGTTCGCGCCCAGCATCCGTGCCGCCTCGACCAGCGCCGGGTCGAGGTTGGCCCACTGCGTCCCCACCATGCGCACCACCAGCACGGCGTTGTAGAAGACGTGGGCCAGCAGAATCGCCGTCAGCGTGCCCTGCAGCTCCAGCGGCGGGCGAGCCAGTCCCAGCAGGTCCATCAGCGCCAGGTTGAGCCAACCGCGCGGTCCCAAGAGCGCGGTGAACGCCACGGCCACCACCACGGTCGGCAGCACGAAGGGGACGGTGAACAGCGCTTCCAGCAGCGGCTTGCCGGGGAAGACGTAGCGGGCGAAGACGTAGGCCCCCGGCAGGCCGACGAGCACCGTCAGCAGCGTCGAGAGCGCCGCCTGCCAGGTGGTGAACCACAAAGTCTGGACATAGTATGACGAACTGACCAGCCGCGCCAGGGCGGAGAGGTCGATCCGTCCCTGCGGCGCCAGCGAGAGGGCGAGGATGGAGACGAGGGGGTAGAAGTAGAACAGGAGGAGGAAGGCGAGGGGGGGGAGGAGAGACGCGGTGACGCGGTGACGCGGTGAGGGGGTGACGCGGTGAGGGGGTGACGCGGTGACGCGGTGAGGGGGTGACGCGGTGAGGGGGTGACGCGGTGACGCGGTGAGGGGG
>DAOTYW010000319.1:0-9193 GCA_034434755.1 Anaerolineae bacterium
GCCGTCAGCGCGTAGGCGGTCTCCTCGGCCGTGCCCTGGTCGAAAAAGCCCCACGACCCATCGTCGCGCTGGGTGTGCAGCAGCCAGCTCACCGCGTGTCGACACGGATCGGCCAGGTAGCTGCCCTCCTCCATCAGGCCGACCAGCACGTGGGCCGTGGCGTAGTAGGGTGAAGCATGCCACTTGTCCACCCAGTAGACGTCGAGGGTGCGGTTCGTCAACAGCATGGAGATGATCCGGTCCTGCACCTCGCGCCGGTCGGGGTAGTCCGGCATCACGCGCAGGGCGCGCAGGGCGTGGACGTTCGTGCCCACGCTGACGTTGCGCTCGTAGTCGTAGGTGCGAAAGGTGCGCGTCTTGGGATCCTCGAAATGGTGCAGGATGGCCGGGTCCATCTCGTAACCGACGCTGGTGAGCAGAGACACGCTCACGGAAGTGATGTCGCCGTCGGAGATGCCGAAGGTCGGGTCGAGGCCGATGCCCTGCTCCCCCATTTCCTGGCGCAGCCTTTCCCAGACCTCCGTTTCGGCGAACGTGCGGATGGACAGGCCGCAGAAGGCCAGGTTGTTCAACACCCAGGTCAGCTCGAAGATGCGGAACGGGTAGAGGTAGATGACCTGTCCGCTGTGCAGGCGCGCGGTCTCCAGATAGGCGAGGGCGCGCGCATCGCCAGAGCACGGATGGCCGTTGTCGCGGCAGCGCAGCAGGTAGTACACCGTCGCCGCCGGCGAGTTGCCCAGCGAACCGTTGCTGGCCAGCGCCTGCTGCAACCGCTCCGGATCGCCCGACCAGCCGAGGAACTCCAGCGAGTGGACGGTGGAGATGCGCGGCGAGTAGACCATCTCCGGGGGGATCAGGTGCAGCTTGGCGGCGCGGATCTCGCCATAGCCACAGGTATGATCGGGCACGTCCATGGAGAGCGCGCGGGCTTCGGCCAGCAGGGTCGGCAGGATCAGCTCGAAGCCGACCAGCTCGAAGGGATCGCGCGACAGCAGGTGCAGGTGCAGCCAGAGGTAGCGCTCGGCCTGGTGGACCGCCTCCTGCGCCCGGCGGGTCTGGCCGTTCTCGCGCAGGGCGATGGCGGCGGCCAGCGTGCAGATGATCCGGTCGTGATAGTAGGGGATCTTCCCGCCCCAACTGCCGTCCGGCTGCTGGTTCTCCAGCAGCCATTCGATCAGGTCCGGCCAGCGTGGGTGGCCGTCGCAGTCGCCCGGCAGACGGGCCAGCCAGGCGATGTCGTAGGGGCTGGGGCCCATCCGCTCGTTCAGGCCGCGCACCAGTTTCTGCGCTTGCGCGATGAAATCCATAGCCGCATCCTGTGTCGTCGTGTCCGCTGCGGGCCCCCCCGCTGTTCGCCCCCCGACCACCACTGTCTAACCTGCGGGAGGGTGGCTGGCAGTAGTTACTCCCTGGCCTTGTCGTAGCGCATCCGCGTGGCCGCGACGCGGAATGACTGCGGCAACCGATGCAACGCATCCCCCAGCACGACCACTCCCTGATCGTCCTTCAGCTCTGGATGGTCATCCAGAAAGGCATCCATCGAAAAGCTGTAGTAGTGCCACAGCCGTTCGAGCGCCAGGGAGGTATACCCGCCGTGGCGGGCGATCTCCGCCTGATAGCGCTGCGTCACGGACAGGTCCAGGCCCCCGCTGGGCGAGAGCACCGTCCGCTCGCCGATGAACGGCTCGTCGCGCAGGGTCGCCTGCGGGAACGCCTCCACCACTCGCCCGGCCAGAGGGCTGCCATCGTATATTTTAGTGTAAAACGCGAAAGGCACAAATCCCGTTTCCACCCTCGTCTGGGCCACGACGCGATCGTGCAGGCGGGCGATCTCCTGGACGAAGGTCAGCGTGGCCTGGTAGTCGGCCTCGCTGTCCCCCGGAAAGCCGAGCATGAACCCCATCACCGGCGTGACGTCGGCGCGGAAGCAGGCTTCCAGCACGGCCAGCGCCTGGCGCAGGTACTGCTCCGCCCGGCGCGACGATGGCAGCTTGTCCATCCGCAGCAGCGTGGCCGGGCTGGCCGACTCGATGCCCAGGAAGACCGTCTCCACCCCGGCGGCGCGCAGGGTGGGCAGCAGCGAGGGTTCCAGCACGTCTACCCGGCTCTCGGCGGCGTAGTGGAAGCGATGGCTGCCCAGCACGCGGCACATCTCCAGCGCCCGCCGCCGCCCCAGGCCGAAGACCGGATCGTAGATGAAGACGCGCTCGTTGGGCATCTCGCTCTCCAGATGGGTCAACTGGCGATCCACCCAACTGGGCGGATGGGCGGCGTAGGGACGCATCGTCCCCTCCAGGCAGTAGGCGCAGTGAAATGGACAGCCGCGCGAGGTCATCAGGTCCACGATCTGATAGCTGTGCGGGTTGCGCAACAGCCGGAAGTCCAAGATCGGCAGGTCGGCCAGCGCCATCGGGCGGATGGGGGACTGACGGATCGCGGCCCCGTCCCGCCAGGCCAGGCCGGGCGTCTCTTCGGTGAGGAACGGCTGTCCCTGGGCGATGCGCTGGCTGATCGCCAGGGCCGCTGCCTCGCCGTCGCCGCGGACGACGGCGGTGATGAAAGGGTAGCGCTCCAGCAGGGTGCGGTAGGCGCCGGACGGGAAGTAGCCGCCGAAGAGGATCGGCAGGTCGGGCCGGGCGGCGTGGACCTCCTCGGCGATGACGACGCCGCTGCCGGCGTTGGAGAGCTGCGAAAGACCGACCCAGGCGATCTGGTCGGCCTGGTCGGCCAGGTAGCGGGCGACCCGCCGGGCGACGAGCCGCTCGGCAGCGTGGGTCAGTCCGAAGCCGAAGTCTATCTGCACGTCAATCAGCTCGACCGGCACGTCGTGCGCCGCCAGGTAGGAGCCGAGGGCCAGGATGCTCATCGGTGGCGCCAGCAGCGAGGTGAACTGCATCACGTTGACGTTGCCGGCGAAGTCGTTGGGCGGGGCGATCAGGACGACCTTCTTCACGATCCATCTCCTTCCATCTGCGGTGGCAGCGTCACCTGGGGCAGGGGGTACCAGAAGCCGCCGCTGGCGTGCTGGCGCCCCAGTCCCAGGACGTGGCGGCGGTTCAGGCGGTAGAACTCCGCCAGCGTCTGCCAGTCCTCGGGCGAGAGTTCCTCGTAGTCGGCGTCACGCACGCGGCGCGTGTAGAGGTGGTCGTAGAGGATCGCCCGCAGCGTGGCCTGGTCCAGGTACGGCGACGGGCTGACGGTGAAGTAGAGGTCCTCCTCGCCCAGGGCCAGCAGGGGCATGTCGAAGGCCGAGGGTCGGTCGAAGCCGATGAAGAAGCTGACCGGTTCGACGACCTCGCCGTAGTAGGCAGCGACAATCTCGCGGCGGGTGGGCAGGCGGCCGCGCTGGCGGTAGAAGCGCGCACCGATCTCGGCCACTGTCTCCGTCGGGTCGTTGGCGCAGACGCCGAAGAAGAGGCGGTAACGGCGGTGGTCGGCGGTGCGGCGAGCCAGCTCGTTGAAGGCGTCCAGCAGGTAGGCGTAGGGCGTGGCGGCGAAGGTGCGGCGGGCGTCCCCATAGACCCGCACGCGCACGTCATAGGCGTCGTAGAAGTCCAGGAAATCCTGACCCTCGGCGAACCAGAGCAAGCCCTTGGCGGCGATCTGCATGTACTCGTCGCCGCGCCCCAGCAATTCCGCGCCGAAGACCGGCGTCAGCAGCGTGTCCACGCCGTGGTCGAAGAACAGCCGGTACAGCTCGACGTGCCGCCGCCCGCCGATGCGCAAGTAGTTGGCGACGAAATCCTGCGCCGCCTCGGCGGGGTGCTCCAGGACGAACCAGCGGCGGGTGCCGTTGATCGGGAAGACACAGACCTGCGGCCCGGCCCGTCGCACGCACTCGGCGACCCGTTCGACGGGCCAGGTCTGGAACTCCTCCAGAGTAGGGATCGGCAGTTCTGTGCTCATCACCCCTCCATTTTCGCCGCCCAGCGGCTCAGTGAGCGGAAGAGCGGGCCACGCCCGGCGAAGAGGACGTGGGTATCTTCTTCCAGGCGGAAGCCGAGCCGCAGCTTGATGTCGTAGACGCCGGTGCCGCCGCGCAGGAGGCGCCCACCCTTCTCGATCGTGCAGCGGAGCGCCGCGTAGACCAGTTGGAAGTACGCGTACTGCACCTCGTAGTCCAGCCCCACCAGGGCGAGGGCCCACACGCCGCCGTCGCCCAGGATCAGCCCGCAACCGACCAGCCGCTCGGCGATCTCGGCGCTCAACCAGGTAGCCTCGACCATGTCGGCGTGCTCCAGCATGCCGCGCGCCCAGGGGTTGGGGGCGGCGCCGTGGTGCCGTTCGACGCGGCGGATCAGCGCCAGCGCTTCGTCCACTGCCGTGACGGTCGGCCGGTCACGGACGACGATGCCCAGGTCGGCGGCGCGGTTGCGGTGGCGGCGGTAGTCCTTGCGCACCGACTGGGGAAGCTGTCGCAGGTAACTCTCGAAGTCCGGCCAGGTGATGGACAGGCAGGTGCCCGCTTCCTGCATCGTCGCCGTCGCCAGGCCGGACGGCCAGCCGGGCCAGCGCACCTGCTCCGCCTCCAGGTAATCGAACAGCAGGAACGAGGCCCGCTGCTGCCGGGCGAACGACCAGGCAGCGTCCCAGATCATCCGCAGGGCCGCATCGCGGCGCGGTGGGTCGGCGGGGAGGATCAGCGCCGAGGTGCTGGCCAGCGGCGCGCGGCAGACCAGCAGCGGCCAGCGGCGCAGCATGGCCTCGAGCAGGCCGCGCAGGGGACGGGAGCGCACCGGCAACGGCTCCTCTCGTCGCAGCCAGAAGGCCGCCCGTGCCAGCGGCTCGCCGCGCTCGGTGAGGAGGATGTAGAGCGGGACATCGTGCGCCAGCACCGTCTCCCCGAAGCAGTACCAGCGGTAGCTGGCAAACGGACGTCCGCCGCTCAGGGCGTCCCACGTCTCCTGGCCGATCTCTGCGATGGTATGGGTAATGTGGCAATCCATGCCGTAACTCTTTCGTTGCGTGTATCTATCTACCCCCTACCCTCCCGCAGGCTAGAAAGTGGCTGGCGAGAAGGCCAGCAGCTTATGGCGGCGCCCTCCAGTGCGGAGATGCGCCTGAACCTGCGGGAGGGTGGGCAGTTACCGTTGTGTCGTGAAACAGGGCCCCGTGGCTGCGCGGCCACTCCCTCAAGTATAGCAGATGAACGCTGAATTGGGTATAGCAAGTCGGTACCGGTATCCTTTTGCCACTGTCTACCCTTTGCCAGGCCTGGTGTTAGCGGGGCCGGTGTGTTGGCCCTCACCCCCCCGGCCCCCGCCCCTCTCCCGCCTGGTACGTCCTTTGACGGAAAGGCCGGGCTATGTTACAATCACCCCCAGGAGAGAACCGTATGGCGGAACTGGTCAGGCGCGTCAGCGACTTCCTGGCCCGCAAGCCGGGCCTGTTGGTGATGATCGGCCTGGGGCTGATCCTGCTCAACTTCCTTCTGCAGTTGTTGCCCGCCTGGCCGGTGATCGGCTGGCTGGCGGAAGTCAACCTGTTCCTGCACCTGGGCCTGATCGTCAGCCTGTTCGGCCTGCTGGTCGTGCGGGTGCTGTAATCCCCCTTCCGGCTGTGTTAGAGATGCATAAGAAGACGGCAGCGGGGTTGTCAGGGGGCTGGAAGTGCGGTATAATCTCCCTTGAAGTGCTGATCCGGAGGTGAAAAACAATGCCGCTCTATGAGTATGAGTGCCGGAAATGCGGCGTCCGGTTCGAACGCAGACAGAGCTTTACCGACGAGCCGGTGCGGACCTGCCCGGAGTGCGGCGGATTGGTGCAACGACTGGTCCAGCCGGTGGGCATTGTCTTCAAGGGTTCCGGCTTTTACGTGACCGACCACCGCAGCACTTCGCCGACCGCGACGCCCGGCAAGAAGGCCGCGACGAAGGAGCACGAGGGCAGTTCCACCAGCAAGGCGGACACAGAGGGCGATTGACATCCCGTCCGCTGCATCCTGCCACCGACCGGCGCGACGCACCCGTGCGTCGCGCCGGTTCATAATTGATACCCGCCTGTCGCCTGGATCAGCTTCTGCCGGTAGTCCGTGACCAGCCGGAGCAGCCCTTCCTTCAGCCGCTGCCACTGCGGCGACCCAATCGCCCGTTTCATCTTCTCCAGGTCGTCCGCGACGATGCCGGTGACGATCTGCGGCCAGTCGCCGTAGGCGGTGTACCATACCTCCACGGTCTGTAGCCCCAGCCCTGTCAGCCCTGGCTCGAACTCCTGGATGATGTAATCGAAATACTCGCTCTCCCGTCCGGGAACGATGTTCCACCCCAGCAGCAGCTTGACCACGGATCGCCTCCTGGCCGGTATCACCCTCCTGCAGGTTCGGAAGTGACCGAGCCACGAATCGGAGTGGCCATTGCAGTGCGATTCGGGCTGCCAATTGTACCCAAACCTGCGGGAGGGTGAGCAGTTACCCTGGCTGCAAGTGTACCGGAAAGCGCCGTTTCTGGCAAGCGGTCAACGGATTGCCGTGCCGGGGAACCCCCAACGGGCCCCCGCCGTCCAGAAGGCAGGCCCTGAGGCCCGAAAGGAGGAGACGATGAGAGAGTATCGGTTTCTGGCCGCCGCTGTTGCGCTGGTCCTGCTGTTGTCCGCCACTGCCCCGGCCCTGGCCGACGGGATCATCATCATTGACCCGCCGCCTGTCCCCATGCCCGAACCGGTCTGGCTGACTATTCGCTACCATCGTGTCACCGTCACCATCGCCGACCAGGTGGCGACCACGCGCATTGACCAGGTCTTCGTCAACGAACACGACTTCGAGTGTGAGGGCACCTATATCTTCCCGCTGCCGGAGGGGGCCACCGTCTCCCGCTTCGTGATGTGGGTGGACGGGGCGCCGTTCGAGGCGGAGGTGCTGGACGCCGACCAGGCCCGCGCCATCTACGAGGACATCGTCCGCCAGCGACGCGACCCGGCGCTGCTGGAGTACGTTGGGCGAGACGCGGTGCAGGCGCGCATCTTCCCCATCCCCGCCGGCGCCGAACGACGCATCGAGCTGGAGTACACCCAGGTCCTGCCGGTCGAGAACGGGCTTGTGCGTTATGTCTACCCGCTGGACACCGAGCGCTTCTCCGCCCGTCCGTTGGACGAGGTCACTATCCACGTGGACATCGCCTCCGCCGACCCGCTGCGCGCCATCTACTCGCCCACCCACCAGGACCGCATTTTCATCGAACGGGACGGCGACTACCAGGCCACGGTCGGCTACGAGGAGAACGACGTCCTGCCCGACGAGAACTTCGAGCTGGTCTACACCGTCAGCCCGCAGGACATCGGCCTCAACCTGCTCAGCGCCCGCGAGTCGCCCGATGACGGCTTCTTCCTGCTCCTGGTCGCCCCCTCTGTGGCGGTGGACGAGAGCCAGGTGCAGCCCCGCGATGTCCTCCTCGTTCTGGATACCTCCGGCTCGATGGAAGGGGAGAAGCTGGCCCAGGCCCAGGAAGCGCTGATCTACGTGCTGGAGCACCTCAACCCGCAGGACCGCTTCAACATCATCGCCTTCTCCTCCGGCCTGCAGGTCTACGCCGACGCGCCGCAGCCCGTCTCGCAGGCAGACGATGCCGGCGACTGGGTGGGGCGGCTCTCGGCGGTCGGCGGCACCGACATCAACCGCGCCCTGCTGGAGGCGCTGGCCCAGGCCGATCCCGAACGGCCCACCGTGCTGATCTTCATCACCGACGGTCAGCCGACCGAGGGGGTGACCGACGTGGCGCAGATCCTGGCCAACGTCGAGGCAGCGGCGCGGCCCAACATCCGCCTGTTCGCCTTCGGTGTCGGCGACGACGTGAACACGGTCCTCCTGGACACACTGGCCCAGCAGCAGCGTGGGACGACCGGCTATGTCCGCCCCGGCGAGCGGATAGACGAGGAAGTCTCTGCCTTCTACGCCAAAGTCAGCACCCCCGTCCTGACCGACATCGCGCTGGATTTCGGCGACGTGGTCGTCTCGGAGGTCTATCCCGATCCGCTGCCCGACCTCTTCGCCGGCACGCAATTGGTCCTGGTCGGTCGCTATCGCGGCAGCGGCCCGACGCGCATCGTTCTCACCGGTCGGGTGGAAGGGGAGGAGCGGGAGTTCGTCTACGAGGGCGTCTTCCGCAGCGACGGCGGCGATGCGTTTATCCCCCGCCTGTGGGCTGCGCGCAAGATCGGCTACCTGCTGACGCAGATCCGTCTCCACGGCGAGAACGAGGAATGGGTGGAGGCGGTGATCGCGCTGAGCGTCCGCTACGGCATCATCACGCCCTACACCTCGTTCCTGATCCAGGAGGACCTGTTCACCCAGGCCGGGCGCGAGGCGGCGGCGGAGCAGTTCGCCGCCCTGCCGACCCCGCCGGCTGCCGGTGCGCCGGCGGTGGACCTCTCGCAGCAGCAGGCCGGACTGCGCTCTGCCGAGGCGGTGGGCGGGGGGATGGTGGACGCGGAAGCCGCCCAGGTGATCCGCTACGTCGGTAGCCGCGCCTTTATCCTGCGCGACGGCGTGTGGACCGACACGGCTTTCGACCCCGAGACGATGACGCCGCTGGCGGTGGGCTTCGGCACGGAGGGGTACTTCGACCTGCTGGCGGCGCGGCCGGAGTGGGGCCAGTACATGGCCCTCGGCAGCCGGGTCATCTTCGTCGCCGAGGGGACGGCCTACGAGGTGGTGGAGGGCGCGGGCGGCCCGCTGACCATCCCACCGACCCACGAGCCCACGCCGACCGTTGGGCCGGCGCTCCCCGCACAACCAACGAGCGAACCGCTACAACCTGGCGGCCTGGCCTGCCTGGGCAGCGTCCTCCTGCTGGCCGTGGCCTTCGCCGTGGCGATTGTCTGGCAGCGCCTGCGCGTATAGGCGACGGCCTCACCCCTCCCCCTACCCCCTCCCCTCTCCCGCCGGCGAGAGGGGAGGGGGAACGTGCGAATTGCACAAAACCCCTCCCGTGGGTATAATGGCATCGTCATGTAACTGCTCACCCTCCCGCAGGTTTGGGCACAATTTGCAGCCCAAATCGCACTTCCATGGCCACTCCGATTCGTGGCTCGGTCACTTCCGAATCTGCGGGAAGGTGAGCTGAGCAGTGATCGTCATTCCGCTGCCCATAGGAGGCTGACGATGCGCCGACAATGGATACTCCCGCTGCTGGCGGCCCTGGCCCTGCTGGCCGCCTGCACGTCGCCGGTGACCCCGCTCCCGGCGACCGGCCAGCCGACGG
>DAOTYW010000320.1:0-2399 GCA_034434755.1 Anaerolineae bacterium
CCCCCGCCGTCGGCCAGTCGGTGGAGGTGGCAGGGGCGATTGACCTCTACGGCGACACGCCGCAGATCGTCCCGGCCTCGGTGCTGGACATCGTCCTCCTGCCCGAACCGGTGGTGATCGCCCCGCCGGTCAACATCGGGGCGCTGTCGGAGGCCGATGCGGGCCGCCTGGTGAGCGTGCAGGGGACGATCACCGGTGTGGACCCCTTCTCGGCGGGGGTCAAGTTCACCCTCGACGACGGGACGGGGACGCTGACGCTGCTGCTGTGGCAGGACCTGTTCGACGCGCTGCCCGACCCGGCGGCGCTGGCGGAGGGGGCGCAGGTGCAGGCGCTGGGGACGCTCTCGCTCTACCGCGGCGCGCTGGAGCTGACCATCGAACGGGCGCAGGATGTGACCGTGGTGGGCGGGGCGACCGCCCCGGTCAGCGGTCCGACGGCGATCGGCGAGCTGACTGCCGACCGGCTGGGCGAGACGGTGACGGTCGAAGGCGCAGTGGTCGAGGTCGCCTCGTCTTCGAGCAACTTCCGCTTCACGCTGGACGACGGCAGCGGGCAGGTGGTGCTGCTGTTGTGGCTCGATACCTACGACGAACTGGCCGACCCCCGTGGGCTGAACGTGGGGGCGCGGGTGCGCGCCACCGGCCAGGTGGACGAGTACCAAGGCGCGCTGCAGGTGGTGCCGTCCGCCGCCGACGATGTGACCCTGCTCGCCCCGCCGACGTCGGTGGCCCTGCGGGACGTGTCCTCGCTGTCCGCAGCGGACGTGGGCGGGACGGTGGCGCTGCAGGGGCTGGTCGCCCGCGCCGAGCCGTTCTCCCAGGGCTACCGGCTGTGGTTGAACGACGGTACGGGCGAGGCGCTGGTGCTGCTGTGGAGCAACGTCTACGAGCGAGTGGACGGCCGCGACGGGCTGGTGGTCGGCGCGCAGGTGCACGTCGTCGGCCTGGTGCAGGAGTACCAGGGGACGCTGGAGGTGGTGCCGCAGTTGCCGGTGGATGTGGTGGTGGGGGGGCCGTAGGCAAGTAGGCAAGTAGGCAAGTGAGCCGGTGGGCGGTGGTGAGGTGGCCGGTGCCGGGTTGCAGGTTGGCTTGGGAGCAGAGGGTAATGGGGGAGCCGACGATGAAGGCGACAGAACAGATTGGGGTGGTGTTGCGGGCAGTGTTGCAGGCGGTGTTGCGGGCTTTGGTGCGGGCTGTGGTGCGGGCAGTGGCATGGGTGCTCGCGCGGGTGCGGACGCGGGGGGCCGCAGCGGGGAGATTGGCGGCGCGGGTGCGGACGCGGGGGGCCGCGGTGGGGGGATTGTTGGCGCGGATGGCTGTGGCGGGGTTCCTGTTGGTGCTGGCGACGGGGTGCGGCGTGGGCACGGCGACGCCGACGGGCGAGCCGGCCAGCCTGCCACCGATTGACGCACCGACGTCGGCCGCCTCATCCTCGCTCACGCCGGCCCCGCCCTCGCCCACGCCAGCCCCACCCTCGTCCACGCCGATCCCGCCCTCACCCACGCCGGCCCCGCCGACCGCGACCGCCACGCCGCAGCCGTCACCCACGGCAACCCCAGAACCCAGTCCCATCCCGACGGTCGAGGCAACCGAGGAACCGGTCGCGATCACCCCCATCGGCCAACTGCACAGCGGCCTGTCCGGCCAGGAGGTGACCGTGGAAGGGCAGGTGATCGGCACGGCCTCCTTCGCCGCCGGCTTCAAGTTCGTCCTCGACGACGGCAGCGGACGGATCGTGCTGCTGATGTGGCACGACGTCTACGACGATTGCTGGGACGCGGCGGGATTGAACATCGGCGCGCAGGTGCGCGTCTCCGGCGAGATCGG
The DNA here is from genome assembly GCA_034434755.1 of Anaerolineae bacterium. Classification (GTDB taxonomy): domain Bacteria; phylum Chloroflexota; class Anaerolineae; order B4-G1; family DUEL01; genus DAOTYW01. Next base: position 1,828 of record DAOTYW010000320.1, read on the forward strand.
CGATTACCAGGGCGAGCTGCAGATCGAACCGTCGTGGGGCGGCGGGGTGCAGGTGCAGCAGGCCGCCAGCCCCTGGGCCAATCCCCGCCAGATCAGTACCCTCAGCCCCGCCGACGAGAACCAGCGGGTGATGATCGAGGGCACGGTGACCCGCCTGGAAGATTCGGCGAACTGGGCCAAGGTCTTCGTCAACGACGGGAGCGGCGAGATGATGGTCTTCCTCTACCGCAATATCTTCGACCGCGTGTCGAACCGGAGCGCGCTGAGCACCCCCGGCACCCCCGTCCGCGTCGTCGGCACGGTGACGATCTACCAGGGCGCGCTGGAGATCAAACCCGCGCTGCCGGTGGATGTGGTGGTGGGGCGGTAGGAAGTGGGCAAGTGGGCAAGTATGCAAGTGGGCAAGTATGCAAGTGGGCAAGTATGCAAGTGGGCAAGTGGGCAAGTGGGCAAGTGGGCAAGTGTGTAAGTGCAGGTATGACTCCACTGAAAAAAGGTAGCGCCTTGGCACCTCATGCAAGTGTGGTACAATAACGCCACGCATTGTTGAGGGGATCTGTATGTTTCGCAAT
>DAOTYW010000321.1:0-26026 GCA_034434755.1 Anaerolineae bacterium
TCACGTTTCACGTTTCACGTTTCACGTTTCACGTTTCACGTTTCACGTTTCACGTTTCACGTTTCACGTTTCACGATGCTCTCTCCAGACCTCTCCACCACCCTCTGCGGCGTCCGCCTGCCCAACCCGACCGTGCTGGCATCGGGGATCCTGGGGCTGAGCCACGAGGTCATGATCCGCGTGGCCGAGGCTGGCGCGGGGGCAGTGACGACCAAGTCCATCAGCCTGGCCCCCCGCGACGGCTACCACAACCCGGTGATCCTGGAATGGGGCGGCGGGCTGATCAATGCCGTGGGACTCTCCAACCCCGGCGTCGAGGTCATGGTCGGCGAGATCCGCGCCGCCAGGAAAGGGCTGGCCCCCCTGGGCGTGCCGCTCATCGCCAGCATCTTCGCCGACACCATCTACGACTTCGGCACCCTGGCCCGCTACGTCTCCGAGGCCGCACCCGACCTGATCGAGATCAACGTCTCCTGCCCGAACGTGGACGACCAGTACCTACGCATGTTCGCTGCCGACCCCTACGTCACGGCGCAGGTGGTACGCATGGTCAAGCGCAACACGGCCATCCCCGTGCTGGTTAAGCTCTCGCCCAACGTCACCGACATCGTCCGCATTGCCCAGGCGGCGGTGGAGGCCGGCGCTGACGGGATCACCGCCGTCAACAGCCTGGGACCGGGGCTGATCCTGGACATCGAGACCGGGCGACCGATCCTGTCCCACGGCACCGGCGGGGTAAGCGGGCCGGCGATGCGGCCGATCGCCGTCCGCTGCGTGCGCGACATCTGCCGCGCCGTGCGCGCGCCGGTGGTCGCTACCGGCGGGGTGACCGACGGACGGGACGCGGTGGAGATGATGCTGGTGGGCGCGACGGCCGTGGGCATCGGCTCGGCGGTCTACTATGGCGGGATGGGCGTGTTCGGACAGATCTGCGCCGGCCTGCGCGATTACATGCAACGCCACAGCTATAGCCGGCTGGAGGAGTTCCGAGGGAGAGTCATCTGATGGCCCTGCCCGTGATGACCCGCATCCTGGAGATCTGGCCCGAAAGCCGGCGGGTGCGCACCTTCGTGTTCGACCTGGAACTGCCGACCGCCCAACCGGGGCAGTTCGTCATGCTCTGGCTGCCGGGGGTGGACGAGAAACCGATGTCCATCGCCTGGCCGGCCCCGCTGACCATCACGGTCAAGCGGCTGGGGCCGTTCAGCACCGCGCTGCACGAGGCGTCGCGCGGCGAACGGCTGGGCGTGCGTGGCCCCTTCGGTCGCGGGTTCTCACTGCGCGAAGACCGTCCGGCCCTGCTGGTCGGCGGCGGCTACGGCGTCCCCCCGCTCTACTTCCTCGCCGCCCGCGCCGTCGAGCGAACCATCCCCACCACCGTCGCCGTCGGCGCCCGCCGGGCCGGGGAACTGCTCTACCTCGACCGCTTCCGCGCCCTCGGCGTCGAACCACTCCTGGCCACCGATGACGGCTCGGCCGGCGAAAAGGGCACGGTCCTGGACTTGCTCCACCGCCGGGCCACCCTTTATCCCGCCCCCGTCCTCTACGCCTGCGGCCCGGAACCGATGCTCGTCGCCTTGCTCCGTTTCGGCCAGGAACACGGCCTCGACGGCCAGTTCAGCGTCGAACGGTACATGAAGTGCGGCTTCGGCATCTGCGGACAGTGCGCCCTCGACGGACTTCTGGTCTGCCAGGACGGCCCGGTGTTGACCGGCGAACAGCTCCAGGCTGCCCGCGACTTCGGGCGCTTCCGCCGCAACGCCACGGGACGGAAGCTGCCAGTACGATAGCAGGATACCGCACCAGATGGACAAACGCGAAACCCGCCGCGCCTTCTGCGTCCTCCGCGAATGCCTGCCGCCGGAGGAGGTCGCCGCCGCCTCAGAGGCACTCTGCCAACAACTGGCCACCTGGCCCCTGCTGCGGGAGGACAGCACCGTCCTCACCTACCTGGCCTTCCGCAGCGAACCCGACCTGGGGCTGCTGTTCAGCCTGCGGCCGGACGTCCGCTGGATCGTCCCGCGCATCGCCCAGCGACAGATCTTCCTCCACCCCTACGACCCGGCGCGGCTGGTGCGCCATCGCTACGGCATGTTGGAACCGGCAGCCGACCTGCCGCTGGTGGACCCCGCCGCGCTGGACGTGGTGCTCGTCCCCGGCGTGGCCTTCGACCGACAGGGCAGGCGGATGGGCCTCGGCGGCGGCTACTACGACCGCTTCCTCCCCACCACCCCGGCGCTGCGCGTCGGCGTGGCCTACGATTGCTCCCTCACCGACGAACTGCCTTGCGACGAGCGAGACCAGCACGTGGACTGGGTGATCACCCCGACCCAGATCATCCACTGCCGCCCGCCGGAGAAACGATGCGCCGACTACTGATCCGCGGCGGGACGCTCGTGACCCCCGCAGGGAGCGCGCGCGGAGATGTGCTGATCGAGGGCGAGACGATCGCCGCCGTCGGGCCGCGCCTGCCCCGCGCCGACGCTGCCCAGGTGCTGGACGCCGATGGCCTGCTCGTCCTCCCCGGCCTGCTCGACCCTCACGTCCACCTGCGCGAGCCGGGGGCTACCCACAAGGAGGACTTCACCAGCGGGACCGCCGCCGCGCTGGCCGGCGGCTTCACGACCGTCCTGGCGATGCCGAACACCCAGCCCCCGCTGACTGACCGGGCGACGTTCGAGGAGACTGCCCGCCTGGCGCGGACGAAGGCGCTGTGCGACGTGGGGCTGTTCATCGGCGCGACGCCCCATAACGCTGCCGCAGCCGCCGCGCTGGAGGGTCCGGTGGGCCTGAAGGTCTATATGGGCGCCAGCACCGGTGACCTGCTGGTAGCCGACGTCGCCGGGCTGCTGGCCCACTTCGGGACATACCCGCCGGAACGCCCTCTGGCCGTCCACGCCGAGGACGCTCAGGCGGTGACGTGGTACGAGGCTCGCGGGGAGGGCCGCCCGCCGATCTGCGCCCTGCTAGCGCTGGCCCGCGCTCTGCTCCTGGCCGGCCACTTCCGCCGCCGGCTGCACGTCTGTCACGTCTCGACCGGGGCGGAGCTGGCGCTGATCCGCACCGCGCGGCAGATGGGCGTGCGCGTCACCGGCGAGGCCACGCCGCACCACCTCTTCCTGAGCACAGACGACGAGAGGGAGCTGGGAGCGCTGGCCCGCGTCAACCCGCCGCTGCGCGCGTCGGAGGACGTCGCCGCGCTGTGGGAGGGGTTAGCAGAGCTGGACTGCCTGGCGACCGATCACGCCCCGCACACGCCGGAGGAGAAACGCGCCCCGCACCCGCCAGCGGGGCTGCCCGGACTGGAGACCGCCCTGCCCCTCCTGCTGACCGCCATCTCCGAGGGTCGCCTCTCGCTACGCGAAGGGCAACGGCTCATGGCAGAGGGGCCGGCCCGCACTTTCGGCCTGGCCCGCAAGGGCCGCCTGCAACCCGGCGGCGATGCCGACCTGACCCTGGTTGACCCCCAGGCGCGCTGGACGGTCGGCCAACACCCGCTGTTCACCCGCTGCGGCTGGTCGCCCTTTCACGGATGGAAACTGAAAGGCCGCGTGGAACGGGTCTTCCTGCGCGGCCAGCTTGCCTTCGACGCCGGGCACGTCCTCCTCGATCCCGGCGCTGGCCGGCTGCTGACAACGTAGGACGGGCCGCCGGCCCGTCCTGTCGCAGCCTGACGTAGGACCGGCCGCCGGCCCGTCCTACATGTCGCGCATCAGGGCGAGAGTAGGATCCGCCTCGTAGCGCCGATACCAATCCACTACCCCAACGATCTGCCCGGCCAGACGACGCGCCCGCGCCGGATCGGCGCGGACGAACTCCAGCAACAGCGCGTACGTCCCCCGACAGGCCACCGCCTCCTCGTGCTCCGGCAGTTCCGTCTGCCGCGCCATCTCGATCACGGCGACCGAGATGGAGCGCGCCGACAGGTCCACCACCCGCACGTCCGACATCCCCGGCGCGCGCAGAGGCTGCGGTTTGGCCACCTCGAAGCGAAACCCCATCGCCTCAGACACCACCCGATCGACCGCCTGGCGGAGCGTCTGATAGGCGAGCCGCTCCTCCAGCGCCGCCTGCCGCGCCAGGGCGCCTTCCAGACTGCGCTCCTGCCCGTCCCAACGCCGGACCTCGCGCCACTCCATCTGTTCGTCCTCATCGGGCAGGCCCAGCGCGCAGTAGCCCTGCTGCACCAGATAGGCAATGGCCACGAAGAGCAACGCCTGCGTCTGCCGGTAGGGACCAGGCGGGGTAGTGAACAGATCCATCAGCACCGACCGCTGCGCAGCGCTTTCAAAGAAGAAATCGTGCACGTAGAGCGCCACCACCCCGCTGGCGACCAGGCGGGCCTTTTGCCGGTCAGCCACGATCGCCGCCAGGGTCGGATCCAGGCGCAAGGACGAGAGCACCGACTCCAGACGATCCGGCACCAGCGCAGCGCCGCAGTGTTGACAGGTTGGCTCCTGGTCATCGGTGTACTGCTTGCAGGCGGAACAGATGACCATGATCTGCTGGCCACACCACGGACACTTCGAAGCCGGCACGACGATCCGCCGTCCACAATGACGGCAGGAGAACCCCTCATCAGGCATCCATCACCTCCCTGCCCGGCTCATTCCTCTTCCAGGCGCAAGACGGCCAGAAAGGCCTCCTGGGGAATGATCACGTTACCGAACTGCTTGAGCCGTTTCTTGCCCGCTTTCTGCTTCTCCAACAGCTTGCGCTTGCGGGTCACATCGCCGCCGTAACACTTGGCCAGCACGTCTTTGCGCACCGCCTTGACCGTCGCGCGGGCGATGATCCGCCCCCCCACCGCCGCCTGGATCGGCACCGGGAACAACTGGCGCGGGATGAGCTCCTTCATCTTCCTGACCAGCGCCGAACCCTTCTCGTAGGCCTGCTCACGGTGGACAATCAGCGCCAGCGCGTCCACCGGCTGCTCGTTGACCAGGATGTCCAGCCTGACCAGGTCGCCCGCCTGGTAGCCATCGAAGGTGTAGTCCAGCGATGCGTACCCCCGCGAGACCGATTTCAGCCGGTCGTGCAGGTCCACGATCATCTCCGAAAGCGGCATGCGATAGTGCAGGACGACCCGCCGGGGGTCCAGGTACTCCGTCTCGCCCACCACCGAACGGCGGCGGGTCATCAGTTCCATGATCGGGCCAATGAAGGTCGTCGGGGTGAAGATCTGCACCTGCATCCACGGCTCGGCGATCTGGCGGATGGTCGAAGGATCGGGCAGGTCGGCCGGGCTGGAGATCTCCACGACCTCGCCGTTCGTCTTCGTCACCTGGTAGGCTACGCTGGGCGCAGTGGCGATCAGGTCGAGGTCGTACTCGCGCTCCAGCCGTTCCTGGACGATCTCCATATGGAACAGGCCCAGGAAGCCGCAGCGGAAGCCGAACTGGAGCGCCTGCGAGGTCTCCGGTTCGAAGACCAGCGCCGCGTCGTTCAGGTGCAGCTTATCCAGCGCCTCCCGCAGGTCATCGTATCCCTCGGCCTCGGTGGGGTAGATGCCGGCGAAGACCATCGGTTTGGCCGGGCGGTAGCCGGGAAGCGGTTCGGCGGCGGGGGCACGGGCATCGGTGAGCGTGTCGCCGACGCGACATTCGCGGACGGCCTTCAGCCCGGTAGCGACGTAGCCCACCTCGCCCGCTTCCAGCCGGCCCGTGGGCTGCATGCCGGGGGTGAAGACGCCGACCTCGATCGGCTCAATCGTCGCGCCGGTGGCGAAGAGGCGCAACGGACGGCCCTTTTCCACCACCCCGTCCATCACCCGCACGTAGGCGATCACGCCCTTGTAGGGATCATAATGGGAATCGAAGATCAACGCGCGCAGCAGGCCATCGCGCTGCCCGGAGGGAGGCGGGACGGTCCGCACCACCGCCTCCAGCACCGCCTCGACGTTGGTGCCCTCCTTGGCCGAGACAGGCAGCACTTCGTCGGGCGAACCGCCCAGCAAGTCGGCCAGCTCCGCCGCCACCGCCTCCGGTTGGGCGGTCGGCAGGTCAATCTTGTTGACGACGGGGATGATCTCCAGGTCCGACTCCAGCGCCAGGTAGAGGTTGGCCAGCGTCTGCGCCTCGATCCCCTGCGAGGCGTCCACCACCAACAGCGCCCCCTCGCAGGCGGCCAGCGCCCGGCTGACCTCGTAGGAGAAGTCCACATGGCCAGGGGTGTCAATCAGGTTCAGTTCGTAGCTCTGCCCGTCGGAGGCACGATAGCTCATGCGCACCGCCGAGGCCTTGATCGTCACCCCCTTCTCCCGCTCCAGGTCCATCGAGTCCAAGACCTGTTCCGTCATCTCCCGCGCCGGGATCGTTCCGGTCGCCTCCAGCAGCCGGTCGGCCAGGGTGGATTTCCCGTGGTCAATGTGGGCGATGATGCAGAAATTGCGAATCCGCGTCAAGTCCATCGTACGAACTCACGGCCTGGTCGGCAGGAGGCAGACGAAGCGGCTGCCCTGGCCGAGGGTGCTCTCAGCCCACACCCGTCCGCCGTGCTGCTCGACCAGCCCTTTGACGATAGACAACCCCAGGCCCATCCCACCGTGGCGACGGGTCATGTGGTTCTCCACCTGCACGAAACGGTCGAAGATGCGCTGCAGGTCTTTCTGCGGGATGCCCGGGCCGTTGTCGGCGACGACCAGCTCCACCTGATCGCCCCGTGTGCAGGCCGTCACCCAGACCTGCCCGCCGGGCGGGGTAAACTTGACCGCGTTGGAGAGCAGGTTATCCAGGATCACCGGCAACTTGTCCGGGTCCGCGCAGACGACGAGCGGTTCCGCGGGCAGGTCAGCCGTCAGCGTCAGGCCTTTCGCCTCGGCCAGCGAGCGATAGGTCTCGCAAGCCTCCTCGACCGACCGCCGCAGGTCAAAGCAAGAGCAACTCAGCTCCGCCTCGCCGGTCTCCAGGTAGCGCAGATTGAGCATGGTCTCGATAAGCTGTTTGAGGCGCAGGGCAGCGCGCAGCACCATGTCGAGTTCGGCCCTGGCCTGATCGCCCAACTGCCCGTGGAGCAGGCTGGCGTAGCCCAGGATCAGGCTCAGCGGGGTGCGCAACTCGTGAGACGCGATCGCGATGAAGTCGGATTTCAGGCGATCCAGCTCGCCCAGTTGCGCGTAGGCCTCCTGCAGGGCACCGACCAGACGAGCGTTTTCGACGGCGACAGCGGCCTGGGCGGCCAGCACCGTCAGGGTCTCCACATCCTCCTCCGTGAACCGCTCATCGGAACGCTTGTTGACCGCCTCCAACACGCCGATGCGGCGCTCGCTGATCTCCATCGGCACGGCGAGCAGGGAACGGGTCTCGAAACCGATCCGCTGGCCGACCTCGCTGTAATGGCGCGGATCTTCGCGCGCGTCGGCGATGATCAACGGCTCGCCGGTTTCGAAGACCGCGCCGGCGATGGAGCCTGTGATCGGCACCGGGATGTCCGACAGACGGCCTTGGGGATCGCCGGCCGCGGCGCGGAAGCGCAGTTCGCCGGTGCGCACGTCCCAGAGCAGGATGGACGCCCCCTCGCTCTCCGTCAGCTCCGCCGCCGTATCCACGATCTTCATCAGCAGCGGTTCCAGCGACACCGTCGAGGTCAGCTCCCGCGTCACCGCCAGCATCCGCTCCAGTCGCTGCACGCTCCGCGCGGTATCGTTCACGGTCGGGTTCCCTCCAGGCAGGCCATGATCCAGACCAGCGGGTCATGGCCTGCTGCGCCCTGTTCCCACCAACCCAGGAATTCCCGATTGCCGGCCGGTCCCAGGAGCGGGGAGGGCATCAGCCCGCGCAGGCCCAGGCCCAGGTCCGCTGCTGCGCCGACCACGCGTTCCAGCACGCTGCGGTGCACCTGGGGATCGCGCACCACCCCACCCCGTTCGACCTGACGTCGCCCGGCTTCGAACTGGGGTTTGATCAACGCCAGCACGTGGCCGGATGGGCGTAACCATCCCACGGCGGAGGGCAGGATCAATGCCAGTGAAATGAAGGAGACGTCAATTGTCACCCCGTCCAGCGCTTCCGGCAGGTGCTGCAGGTACCGAGCGTTGGTACGCTCCATCACCACCACCCGTCGATCGTGGCGCAGCCGCCAGTCCAGTTGTCCATAGCCCACGTCAATCGCGTAGACGCGCGCCGCTCCGTGCTGCAGCAGGCAGTCGGTGAAACCGCCGGACGACGCGCCCACGTCGGCCACGACCCATCCGCAGACGTCTACACCAAAGCGGGACAGCGCGGCGGCCAGCTTCTCTCCTCCCCGGCCGACGAAACGGGGCCTCTGGGCCAGTGCGACCGGCGCATCGGCGGGCACCAGCAGGCCCGGCTTGTCGCTGACCTGGCCAGCCACGCGGACCTGACCGGCGCGGATCAGCCGCTGGGCCAGGGCGCGGCTCTCGGTGAGGCCCCGCTCCACCACAAGCTGATCCAGCCGCCGTTTGTCCATACTCCTATAGCATACCGCAGGCGGGCCATTTGGTCAAGCAGGAACCACCACTTGCTTTCTTCCCCACAAGTAGATATAATGTACACAGAATGGCGGTGCTGTTCCGATGGGTCCCTCCCTGGCTGAAACAATGGGCGGCAGCCTACATCGTCCCACTCCTGAAGGTCGAGGCCCCCAGGCTCCTGCGGGCCATGCTGCGGGGTGGCCTGGACGCGCTGCTGCTCATCCTTCTGCCGGTGGCGATTACGACCAGCAGCCAGGCGGTCTGGAACAGTCGGTACACGCTCACCACGGCGCAGCAGCAACAGGTGGCCCGCTGGGCAGCCGTTTCGGCTGCCGTGGCCCGCTTGGAAGACGTGCCGCCGGCTGTTCCGTTGGTGTTATGGTACAAAGAGGCCGGACTGCAGGAGGTGAATCCGGGCAATTGCGAAGGGATCATGGGACTGTACACGGCGGTGACGACGGGCCAGTTGCCCTGCTTCACGCCGGGGACGATCACCGCCGAGGAGGTAGCGCGCCAACTGCGCCTGGGTGCGGCAGCGTTCCGACAGCACTGCCCGGAAGTGCACTACAACACCACCGACCCGGAGGTGCTCAAGCGGTGCTACCTGTACTACAACGCCGGACGCCACACGCGGCTCGACCCCGACCGGTCGGGTTACGTGATGAACGGCTACGACGCCGCCCATCAGGACATGCTCCATGTCAGCGCCAGAGGGGAGACGGTCCGCCTGCAAGCTCTGGGCGCCTGGCCGGCGCACCTGGCGATCCAGACCCAGATAGCTCAGTCCTCCCCGACCGGCGCGCCGCCGCTGTTCCTGAGCACCGTCCTGACGTTCCGCGAACTGACCGACCGGCTGAGAGCGGCATGGGAAGCACGGGAGGAAGAGAATGGCGCTGATCTTACGGCGCTGCCTCGCTGTCGCCAACCCATCGTCGGCGACTGCTTCGTCGCCCCGCACAGCGGCGGGGATGCGGCGCTGCGGCCAACCGTCAGCCCACTGGCCGGCCCGGCCGAACGGGCCAGCGAACTGGCCTGCGACCGACTGCCGGGCCTGGACCTGGAGGCGCCGTCCATCGCCCTGCTGCGGGCGCCCATGCCCGGCGAGGTCAATCGCTACGCCGACCAGTGGGGACAGCTCGCGCTGCGGATCGAGAACGAGGAGTGGATTCTCTGGCTGGTCGGACTGCGTTCGACCATCATCTCTTCTGGCCGCGTCGAGGCCGGGCAGACGGTGGGGGCGATCAGCGGCGTCGGCAGCGCCACCCCGTCCGTCCACCTGGCCGTCTTCGACAAGATCAGCGGCGGATACGTTGACCCGGTCGCATTCTTCCCCGAAGGGCATTGCCCCGCCTCATACGAAGCGATTCAGCACAACAGAGAGAACACGGAGGGCATCATGCTAAACCTGACAGCACTGTTACCGTTCGCGGCCGCGCTCCTGGCCATCGCCTGGGTAGTCTGGCTCGTCTTCAAGAAGGACCTGCTGGCGAAGGGGCCGGTCCAAGTGATCATGTACTTCATCGGCGTACTGATCGTCCTGATCGCCGTCGCCCTGATTGTGGACTATATCCTGTTCGGCTGGATCGCCCAGCGGCTGGAGAGCGCCCAGTCCTCAGCGGACATCCAGCGCATCGAACAGCTCAGCCAGGAGATCCTCGACGAGGCCAGGGGCACGGCTGCGCCCCCTGCGCCAACGCAACCCACCGCTCTGCCCACTCAGCCCGGTGTCACGCCGGTCTCGCCACAGCCCACGCCTCAACCGACGACGGCCCCGTCCATCAACACCGGCGGCACGGCGGGGCCCGGCGAACAGATCTACGTTGTCCAATCCGGCGATAACCTCTACCGGATCTCGCTCCGGTTCGGCGTCAGCCAGGCGGCCATCCAACAGCGCAACGGCATCGCCGACCCCAACCGCATCCGTGTGGGCCAGCAGTTGATCATTCCAGCGCCGTGAGCCAGGCAGCGCCTACAGAAACCCCCCGTCCGGCCGGGGACGGGGCAGAGGGCGGCTCGCCGCGCCTGCTCAGGGCGGCCGCCGGCCTGCGGCAATTGCTCCGCCCGCTCTCCGAAGGCGTCATGCCGCAACCGCGCCTGCTCAAGGATGAACAGGTGCAGTTGACCATCCGCATGGCCCCGTACCGACTGAAGACCGCCCAGTCCCTCTTCTGGATCGGCGCCTTCTCCTCGCTGATCGCCGGCGTCCTCTACATCCTGGCCCGCATCCTGAGCTGGTTGTCCATCGTCCAACTGGCGATCATCGCCGTGGCGTTGCTGTTCGTGGCCAGTATGTTCGGCGCCTGGCAGCAGATGCTGCTCTACCACCAGTGGCAATGCCTGATCACCAACAAGCGGCTGATCATCATCGCGCCCGATCCGGCGCGCTGGGGCTTCGCCGACATCATCTACCTCAAGGGTGGTAAGGTTCAGGTCGTGGACACGAACTGGTCGTCGAGCCCGTGGTGGGGCCTCTTCCAATCCACGACCGGGGCGCGGGACGTGGTGTTGAGCCTGAGCGGGTACGAATTCAAGCCCAGCGGCGTCGAGGTCAAGGGCGGCCTGCGCTTCCCCGATGTGATGCCGGACGATATCGTCAAACTCGAAGAGCTGGTCTTTGGCTGATTGCGGCGACTGTGGTATACTGGTGAACAAATCCGTCCACGCCTGGAGGTCCGATATGAAGCATTTCCTGAGCCTGGCCGACTGCAGCGCCGACGAACTGCGCAACCTGCTCGACCTGGCGATTGCCCTAAAGGAGGAATGGAAGCGCGGCGGTAACCGCCCCCTGTTGCTGAACAAGACCCTGGGGATGATCTTCCAGAAGCCCTCTCTGCGCACGCGCGTTTCGTTCGACATGGCCATGATCCACCTGGGGGGGCAGGCGCTGTACCTCTCGCCGAACGAGATCCAGCTTGGTCAGCGGGAGAGCGTAGCCGACGTGGCCCGCGTGCTCTCCCGCTACGTGGATGCGATCATGGCCCGCGTCTTCGCCCACTCCGACGTAGTCACCCTGGCCGAGTATTCCCGTGTGCCGGTGATCAACGGCCTCTCGGACTACAGCCACCCCTGCCAGGGGCTGGCCGATTTCCTGACCATCGTCGAGAAGAAAGGGTGGGATCTGCGCGGACGGAAACTGACCTTCGTCGGCGATGGGAACAACGTGGCGACCTCGCTGCTGTTCGCGGCGGCCAGGCTGGGGATGGATTTCACCATTGTCGGGCCGCCGGGCTACGAGCTGCCCGCCGACGTGTGGGCGCTGGGGCAGCGGTTCGCCGCCGAGAGTGGCAGCCGCCTGACCGCGACCCACGACCCGGCCGAGGCAGTCACCGGCGCCGACGTCCTCTACACCGACGTGTGGGCCTCGATGGGTCAGGAAGCCGAGGCGGCAGAGCGCGCCCGCATCTTCCAGCCCTACCAGCTCAACGGCAGACTGGTCGCCCAGGCGCGGCCCGACGTGATCGTCATGCACTGCCTGCCGGCCCACCGCGGCCAGGAGATCACCGACGAGGTGGCCGACGGGCCGCACTCGGCCCTCTGGGAGCAGGCCGAGAACCGCATGCACGCCCAGAAGGCCATCCTGGTCGAGCTATTGCGATAACGATAGGGCGCGGCCTGTGCGGCTTTGTCGCCGCACATGCTGCGCCTTGCCACCACACGGAGAGGCTCCCGTGGCTGGAAATCGCGCCATCTACGATCAGCTCATGCAGACCGGTTCGGCCCGCGCCTGGGAGAAGCGCTGGGACGAGGCCGTCGCTGCGTATGAGAAAGCGCTGGCCGAGTTCCCCGACGACCTGCAGGCGCTGACCGCCCTGGGCCTGGCCCTCGCCGAGGGCGGCCAACTCGAACGGGCCCTGCTGACCTTCCAGCAGGCCGCGAAAGTGGATCCTGACTCGCCGACCCTGCCCGAACAGATCGGCGCGATCCTGGAAAAGATGGGGCAGGGACGTCAGGCGGCCCTGGCCTACGTCGCCGCCGCCGACCGACACATCCGCCGCCAGAACGCCAACCTGGCCATTCGGCAGTGGAAGGAGGCGCTGCGCTGCGACCCGAATTGCGTCTCTGCCCACGTCAATCTGCTCAAGGTGTACCTGACCCAGCGCAAGACCGCCGAGGCGCTGGAAGAGTACCTCGCCCTGGCCGGCATCTACCACAGCCAGGGTCGCACTGAGCAGGCGTTGCAGATCGCCCAGTTAGCACTCAAGCTCGACCCACTCGACAGCCGCGCCCAGGTCCTGCTCGTCCGCCTGCAGGGCGGCGGATTGACAGAGCCGCAGCCAGAGGCCGACATGGCCGAGCTGACGTTCACGGCGGAGGTGCCAGAAGGGGGAGGAGAAGAGGGCGGCAGCCCCGTCGAGACCGCCCGCCTGAAGGCGCTGGCCAACCTGGCCGAGACGGTCTTCAGCGACATGCCGCACCAGACCAGCACGCTGGCCGTGCTGCCGATGTCCAAGGCGGAAGTGGACGCCCTGATCACCAAGGCCCTCGACGCTCAGACACGCGGCAATGTGGACGAGGCCATCGCCTGCTACGAAGATGTCCTGCGGGCCGGGGTGATCCAGCCGGCGGCGAACTTCAACCTGGGACTGCTGTACCAGCAGCGGCTCCGCTTCGAAGAGGCCATCGCCCAGTTCCAGAAATCGGTCGAACAGCCGGAGTACCGCCTGGGCAGCCACTTCGCCCTCGGCGAGTGTTACCGGGCGCTGGGCCGTATCGGTCAGGCGCGGGCCGAGTTCATCGAGGTGCTGAAGATCGTTGACCTGGGCACGGTGGACCGGGAGCAGGCCGATGACCTGATCCAGTTGTACGAGGAGCTGGCCCGTACCCACGCCGCCGCCGGCGAGGGCGAGCAGGCAACCGAGTTCGTCAACTCACTGGTGGCCTTCCTCAGCGAGAAAGGCTGGGAAGACAAGGCGCTGCAGGCCCGCGAACGGCTGGACGCGCTGACCAGCAAGGGGCCGGTGCTGAGCCTGGCCGAGATCCTGGCTACCCCCGACTCCGAACGCATCCTGCAGGCCATCGGCCTGGCCCAGGAATACCAGCGCCACAACAAGATGTACGCGGCGATGGACGAACTGAACCGCGCCCTCAGCCTGGCCCCCTACCTGCTGCCCATCCACTGGCAGATGGGCGAGACCCTGGCCAGCATGGGCCGCCTGGACAAGGCGGTCGCCAAGTTCCTCATCATCGCCGAGGCCTACCACGTCCGTGGCAACCTGCTGCAGAGCGCTGCGATGTACGAGCGGGTGCTGCGCCTGGATCCGATGAACCTACAGGTGCGGGCCCGGCTGATCGAGATGCTCATCAGCCACGGGGAGATCGACCGCGCGCTGGAACATTACCTGGTGTTAGGCAACGCGTACTACCAAATGGCCCAGCTCGACCGGGCGCGCGAGCAGTACACGAAAGCCCTGCAATTGGCCCCGCGCGGCAGTGCGGAGCAAAACTGGGCGGTGCGATTACTGCACCGTATCGGCGACATTGACCTGCAGCGGCTGGATTGGCGGCGGGCGATGGCGGCCTACGAGCAGATCCGTACCCTGGCCCCCGACGACGAGAAGGCCCGCCTGACCCTCGTGGACCTCTATTCCCGCTTCAACCAGCCGGCCAAGGCCATCGCTGAGCTGGATGGCTTGCTACAGGCCTACCGACAGAGCGGGAAGACCCAGAAGATCCTCACCATCCTGCAGGAACAGGTGCAAGAGCACCCCGATAGCATCCCCCTGCGCGCCCGCCTGGCCCAGGCCTGCCTGGACGCGCGCGACATCCCGGCGGCGTTGCAGCACCTGGATACACTGGGCGACCTGCAGATCGAGGCCGGACACATGAAAGAAGCCATCGCCACGATCAAGGTCATCCTGCGCCTCAATCCCCACAACGCCGACGCCTACCGCCAGGTCCTGGCCCAGTTGACCGGCGGCCAGGAGGCTGGCTGAGCGGATGCGGGCCGCGATCCTGACCGTCGGCGACGAGCTGACCAGCGGCTACCGTCTGGACAGCAATTCGCAAGCGATTGCCCGGCGATTGTCCACTGTGCCGCTCGATGTCGTCCTCCACGTGACCGTGGGGGACGAGCTGGCCGCGATCCAGGACGGCCTGCGGACAGCGCTGGCGGCAGCCGATGTGGTCATCGTCAGCGGCGGTCTGGGGCCGACGGAGGACGACCTGACCCGCCAGGCCATCGCCGCCTTCTTCGACCGGCCGCTGGTGGAGGACGGTGAGGCGCTGGAGCGCATGCGCGAGCGCTTCGCCCGCCGCGGCCGGCCCATGCCCGACCGCAACCGTATCCAGGCCCAGGTCCCCGCCGGCAGCCAGGTCATCCAGAACGAGTGGGGCACCGCCGCCGGCTTCTCCATCCAAAGCGGCAACCAGCATATCTTCGTCACCCCTGGCGTCCCCTACGAGATGCTCGGCATGCTAGAACAGTCCATCCTCCCCCGGCTGCGCGAGCGGGTCGCCAGCGGTGCCGCGCTCCATCGCGGCGTGCTCAAACTGTTCGGCCCCACCGAGTCCGAGATCGCCGAACGTATCCAGACGCTGCTGGGCCGCGAGCGCAACCCCCTCCTGGGGCTGCTGCCGCAACGCGGCACGATCACGGTCGAGGTGGTGGCACACGCCGCTACCCCTGCGGAAGCCGAGGCGCTGGTGGAGGCGGACCTGGCCACGTTGCAGGCGATCTTCGGCCCGGCGGTGCTCTGCCGGGACGAGCGCACCCTCCCGCAGGTCGTGGGCGACCTGCTGACCGAGTCCGGGCTGACGTTGGCCGTGGCGGAGACGGCAGAAGGGAGCGGCGGGGCGATCTTAGCGCGGCTGAACGAGGCCGAGGGCTGCCCACGCTGGCTGCGCGGCGGGCAGGTCGCCCCGGCGGGTGCGCAGGCAGTCGAGGCCATAGCCACCGCCGTCCGCCGGGAACTGCACGCCGCCGTCGGCCTGGCCAGCGGAGCGATGGTCTGCCCGCCGGACGCCGAACCGGAGCGCCCGTACTGGATGATGAGCGTGGCGGTGGACCTGGCGGGCGAGAACGTCACCTGGCCGCTGAGCTTCGCCGGCCAGCGACAACGGGCCCGCGACTTCATGGCCGACGCGGCGTTGAACCTGCTCCGCCGGCAACTGCTTCGCCAGTGAGGAACTCCAGGTTCTACCGCCGTCAACATGCTGCTGCGGGGACCTCCAAAACGCTTAACGGGGAGGCCACCATTCAGGAGAGAAATATGAAAATCATTGGTACCGAGGGACTGGATGGCCAGCAGATTGCGCTGGAACTGCAACTGGGGGCCAAATTCGTGATCTACGAATATTGCGTCTCCATCGTAATCCTGACGTTCAAGAGGCCCAGCAACATCTACTTCATCCGCCCTGGGGAAAGCGCCGTCAGGAAGGGGCTTGGCTTCTCCATAATCTCGCTCCTGCTGGGATGGTGGGGGATACCATGGGGGCCGATCTACACGATCGGTTCGCTCATTACCAATTTCAAGGGCGGGAAAGACGTGACGCAAGAGATGCTCGCCCATCTGCAACAGCGCGGCGCCTGACACAGCGCGCCCGCGCCCTGAAGCCGTTCAGACTTCCTGCACGCGTTCCCATGGCTGGCCCGGTCGGCAGCCAGCCGGTGCTTTGCTATGGGAGCATCACTGCCTACCCTCCCACAGGTTTGGTCGCGATCTCCGCCCTGCGGGAGGGTAGTTAGATCACACGGGTCGCCCGCCCCGTCATTGCTCCCCCTCTCCCCCTGTGGTATACTTGCCGGGTGCGCAATGGAGGCCCGCGTGGTTGATCTGCGGTGGATCATCGAACGGATTACCTGGCTCGACCTGCTGGACATTCTGCTGGTCGCCCTGGTCTTTTTCGTCATCCTCTACCTGGTGCGTGGCACCCGCGCTGTTCCCCTGCTGCGCGGGATCATCCTGTTGATCATCCTGTTGGCCCTGCTGGGAAGCGCGTTCCAACTGCGCGCCTTCGGCTGGCTGCTGGAGCGCGCCCTGCCCGCGTTGCTGGTCGCTCTGCCGGTGATCTTCCAGCCCGAACTGCGGCGGGCGCTGGAACGGCTGGGGCGGGCCGGTTCGCTGTTCACCCGCGCGCCCGGCCAGCAGACAAACCTCGACCGCTCGATCGCCACCATCGTCGAAGCCTGCCGCATCCTTGCCCGCCGGCGGGTCGGCGCGTTGATCGTGCTCGAACGGGAAACCGGCCTGCAAGAGTACATCGAGACCGGAGTGGTGTTGGACGCCGTGGCGTCGCCAGAGTTGCTGATCAGCATCTTCGATCCGCACACCAACCTGCACGACGGCGGGGTGGTCATGCGCAACGGACGGGTGCTGGCTGCCGCCTGCGTCCTACCCCTCTCGACCGCCTTCCTGGACGACCGCCGGCTGGGCCTGCGCCACCGCGCAGCCCTGGGGGTCACTGAAGAAACCGACGCCGTCGCCGTGGTCGTTTCGGAAGAACGGGGCACGATCTCGGTCACGCACAATGGGCGGATCATCCGTGACCTGGATCCAGAGCGGCTGGAACGGGTGCTGCGCGCCTTCCACCGCACCCCGCTGGAGTCCCGCTGGCCACGGCCGTTGCGGCTGAGCAAGCCAGCCTCGCCGCCCAAGGGGGAGAGATGAGAAAGGCCCTCCACTGGCTGGTCAACAACCTGGGCCTGATCGCGCTCTCGCTGGCCCTCGCTCTCCTGGTCTGGGCGGCGGCGATCGAGCAGGACAACCCGACCTCCGAGCGCCGCTATTCCTCGCCCATTCCCGTCACCCTCTTCACCCCGCCGCTGGGGATGGTCGCCTACGGCTACGATGCGTCTGCCCAGGTCTTCGTCACCCTGCGCGCACCGGAATCGGTCTGGCGCAGCCTGCAAGCGACGGACTTCCGCGCCTTTGTGGACCTCAGCGACCTGGGTCCGGGCGACCATCGCGTGCCGATCCAGGTGCAGGTGAATCGGGAACCGGTGATGGTGCGGCGCGTCGAGCCGGATAGCCTCTTCGTCCGCCTCGAGGCCGCCGGGCAGCGCACGGTTCCGGTACAGGTCCGCCTGGAAGGGGATACCGCGCTGGGTTACCTGGCCCGCGAACCGGCCATCAGTCCACCGGTGACGACCGTCAGTGGGCCGGCCTCGCTGGTCGGCCAGGTGGTGGAAGCGGTGGCCCGCGTCTCGGTCGCGGGTGCGCGGGCCGATATCGAGAGCGAGTTCGTGCTAGAAGCGCTCGACGCCAACGGGGAGCTCGTGCCGTACACGACGCTCGACCCGCCGCGCCTCCACGTCCGCGTGCCCGTCGAGCAGCTCAGCGGCTTCCGCGACGTAGCCGTCACCGCGCTCCTGGAGGGCCAGGTCGCCCCCGGTTACCGCATCTCCAGCATCACGGTCAACCCGCCCGTGGTGACGGTGTACGGGGCGCCGGAGGCCATCGCCCAGATCCCCGGCTACCTGGAAACGGCCCCTCTGAACCTGGACAACGCCCAAGGCAACGTGGAGGTCGAGATGGCGTTGACCGCGCCGGAGGGCATCTCCCTGCTGCCGCCCGTCGTCACCGTGCGGGTGACTATCCGTCCGCAAGAGGGTAGCCTGACCGTCGCCCGACCGGTGGAGATCCAGGGGCTGTCCCAGCCGGGGATCACCGCCACCGTCGCGCCGACGATGGCGCAGGTGATCCTCAGCGGGCCGCTGCCGGTGCTGCAGCAGTTGCGCCAGGAGGATGTGCGGATCATCATCAATCTGTCCGGGCTGGGCCCCGGCAGCCATCAGATCGAGCCGCAGGTGGCCGTGACGCCGCGCGATGTGGTCGTCGAGTCGGTCCTGCCGGCCAGCGTGCAGGTCGTTATCACCCTCCTGGTGACGCCGACGCCGGGGAGATGAGCCATGCGCCAGCCGATCGTTGCCCTGGTTGGGCGCCCGAACGTGGGCAAATCCACTCTCTTCAACCGCATCGTCGGTCGCCGACTGGCGGTCGTGGACGACCGTCCTGGCACGACCCGCGACCGCATCCAGGCGACCTGCGAGTGGGAGGGCATCCATTTCACCGTGGTGGACACCGGCGGCATCGAGGTGCTGCCGGAGAAGGTCAACACGGGCATGCGCCCCGGCCCGCAGCAGCCGCTGGCAGAGGACTCGGCATCCTTCATCCCGCTCATCCGCGCTCAGGCGGAGCTGGCGATTGGCGAGGCGGACCTGGTCGTTTTCCTGACCGACGGGCAGGCCGGGCCCACCCCCGCCGACCGCGAGGTCGCCGACATCCTGCGCCGTTCCCAGAAGCCGGTGCTGCTGGCCGTCAACAAGGCCGAGAGCCCGCGCGTCCACGAGGCGGCTGTCGAGTTCTATGCCCTCGGCCTGGGGGAGCCCTTCCCCATCTCCGCTCTGCAGGGGGATGGGGTGGCCGACCTGCTCGACCGGGTGGTGAACGAGTTGCCGCGCTGGGAGGGGGAAGCGGAGGACGATTCGGTGCGGCTGGCCATCGTGGGCCGCCCGAACGTGGGCAAGTCTTCCTTGCTGAACCGGCTTCTGGGCGAGGAACGGGCGATCGTCAGCCCGCTGCCCGGCACGACCCGTGACGCGCTCGACATTCGCCTGGATTGGGAGGGCACGCCGGTCACCCTGATTGACACCGCCGGCATTCGGCGACGGGGGAGAGTGCAGCCGGGGGTAGAGAAGTATTCCGTCCTGCGCGCACTGCGGGCGATCCAGCGCGCCGACGTGGCCCTGCTGATGGTGGACGCCACGGAAGGAGTGACCGCCCAGGACGCGCACGTCGCCTCGTTCATCCTGGACGAGCGCTGCGGCGCAGTGGTGTTGGTCAACAAGTGGGACGCTGTCGAGAAGGACACGTACACGATGCAGGAGTTCACCGCACAGGTGCGGGAAACGCTGAAGTTCCTGGACTACGTGCCGGTGTTGTTCATCTCAGCCAAAACCGGCCAACGGGTCGGACGGGTCATCCCGCAGGCGCTGGCGGTTCACGAAGCGCGCCAGTACCGCATTCCCACCGCCGAGCTCAACCGGATCGTCCGCGACGCAATCGCTCGACACGCGCCGCCGAGCAAGCAGGGCCGCCCGCTGAAGGTCTACTACGCCAGCCAGGCGGAAGTCGCCCCGCCGACGTTCGTCTTCCACGTCAACGACCCGGCGTTGGTGCACTTCTCCTACGAGAGGTACCTGGAGAACCGCATCCGAGAGGTATACCCTTTTGTCGGTACGCCACTGAGGATGATCTTTCGGGCACGGAGATAACACGGATGGGCAGGATTTACGGATCGGCCGTCCATCCTGCCCATCCGTCCATCCTGCCCATCCGTCCATCCTGCCCATCCGTGTTAAATCCTGCCCATCCGTGTTAAATCCTGCCCATCCGTGTTATCCCAACGCCTCAGTGAGCGAACGAATGTCGTAGAATGGGCCATCCGAGGGGAGCACCTGGCGCACCTCCAGGCGCATCAGTGGCACGCGTTGTTCTCCCTCCTTCCCCCGCACCACCAGATAGCCCTGTTCCCGTTCGCGGAAGCTGTAGTGGGTCTGACTCTCTTTCTCGAAACGGTTCACCAGCCCCTCGGCGAGCGATCGAGCGCATTCGCTGCCGGTGACGACGACGAACCGCCCCATCCCACTGTGGCCGATGAAGTCTTCGGGCCGGCCCCACTGGTCCACACCCGAGGCCAGCAAGCGGGCCACCGAACGGAGCACCTCCTGAGCGGCCAGGAAGCCGTAGACTTCCTTGAATGGTTCCAGGTAGCGCACGGTCAGGCCGAGGAGCGCCCACCCATCTTCCTTGCCGACCAGCTCACGCAGGCGCGCCTGGATCAGCCGACCGCTGGGCAGGCCGGTCACCGGATCGGTCAGGTTGTCGGCGGCGGCGCGGCGCAGGGCGTTGCGCACGCGCAGCCGCACCTCATCGGGATCGAAGGGGACCACGATAAAATCGTCGGCCCCGATCTTCAGCCCTTCGAGACGCAACTGCCGGTCCACGCTATGGGCCAGGATGATGATGTGAATATGGCCGGTCCGTGCCGCCGCCCGCAGCGACCGACAGACATCCAGCCCGTTCATGTCCTGCAGGTCAGCATCCACCAGCACCACGTGGGGCAGGAACTGGCGGCACAGCATCAGCCCGGCCTCACCGGACGACGCCTCCTCGACCTGGAAATTGGCCGCTTCGAACGGTCCTCGTAGCATACCGGCCACCTGGGCATTCGAACTGATGATCGCCACCTTCCCCTCAACCATTACTCCTCCCATACGAATGATTCAGCGTTCTCATCTCTCATCGGTATCCAGCGAACGGGACGCCGGGCGGGCCAGCGGGCCGGCGGCGACGCGGAAGCCCAATCGGTTGGAACGATAGGCGCGGTGGGCACGTTCACGGGAGAACGTGCGCGCGTCGCTGGCGTAGAAGTTCCACGACCCGCCGCGCAGGATGAACTCGTCCTCATCATGCGGTGTCGCCGTCCACTCCCAGACATTTCCGGCGCAGTCGAGCAGCCCATAGGGGCTGGCTCCGTCAGGGTAGATGCCTACCGGCGTCGTCCCGCCGATCCCGCTCTCACGCACGTTGGCCCGGTCGGGCGCGAACGATTCGCCCCACGGGTACGTGCGCCCGTCATCGCCGCGCGCCGCGCGCTCCCATTCCTCCTCAGTGGGCAGGCGGACACCGGCCCAGGCGCAGTAGGCCTGCGCGTTGTCCCAACTGACCAACACGACAGGGTGGTTACCCTTCCCCTCAGGATAGGTGCGCTGCTGCGGGTCCCAGTTATACGCCCGCGCCCACTCTTCCTCCACGTAGGGCACCGGGTAGAGCGGATTGGCAGCCAGGAAACGGGCGTATTGCTCGTTCGTGACCGGGTAACGGCCGATGCGGAAGGCCATACCCATCGCCGGTTCCTTCCGCTCACCGCGCAGGAAAGGCCCGCCGGGGACCTCGGCCATCGCGCCGAGGTCGCGCGGGTCGCCCAGGTAGCCCAACGTCAGGCCGGCGGAGAGCCGTTCGGATGGGGTGGCGTCGGCGCCCGCTTCCAGCAGGCGGGCCAGGGCATCGGCGTACCACGGCGCCGTCCCCTCCTCGCGGATCGTCCCGATCGCCGCCTGCATCCGCGTCGGGTCGTTGCTCAGCAGATCGGCCCAGCGGCGGGCGGTAGAATCCAGCACCTGCGTCGCCCCCTCGATCCCCGTGGTGCGCGCCAGGTAGATGTAACCGCTGATCTGCTCACGGCTCAACCCGGCAAAGGACGGCCCGACCCGCAGCATGCGCAACAGCGGCTTGTGGCGGAGGTATTTTTCGAGCAGCGTCTGTCCCTCCGGCAGGGCGGCTGTTGGAGGCAGCACCGGCCCGCGCACCTCCGTCCCCTCGCGGGCCGCCTGCTCCAGGTCCTGGATCAGGCCAGGGTAGTCCTGCAGATCGCGGTACAGATCGTGATAGCGGGTCTGGATGACGACCATCTTGGCCAGCAGGCCCGGCGAGACCGGTTCCATCAGTTCGGCGGCCACGCGCCGTTCGGCCAGGTTGGAGAGAAGCTGAAAGATATTCAGCGCCCGCTTGACCATGCGCGGGTTGGGTTCCAATCCCAGGGCAAAGATGCGCCGGCTGACCACCTCCAGCCAGGGCGCGTAGTCGCTGATGAACGAGAAGATCTGCTCTTCCTCCAGCGGCGGGAGGTGGAACGGGAGCTGGATCAGCTTTTCCAGATACCCACGCCCCAGGGGCGCTTCGAGGCCACTTCTCGCCTCGTCACCGCCATAGCGGGCGCACACCACACGCTCGATCAACTCGTGATCGGCGGCCAGGACGAAGACGCAGCCCGGCACGTCCAGGTAGAGCTTGACCGTCTCCATCACCTCCACCGCCCGTGCCGGCAGGCAGCGGTCGAGATCGTCCACGAAGACCACCAACAGGCCGTTGCGCGACCAGATGTACTCCTGCACCAGGTGAGTGAACCCGCCGTGGAACTCCTCCAGGAAGGCCAGCCGGCGACGGTGCACCTCGGTGCGCTCGCGCTTGAACGCCTTGACCAGGTCCTCTAGCGCCCCCAGGTCGCCCCGCATCACCTGCGAGAGCTCCGCCAGTGTGCCGGGGCCGGGGAGGAAGGAGAACCCCAGGGACAGCGCCGCCTTGCCCGCCGACAGCCAGTCCACTTTGATCGAACCGACCTCGGTGCGGTCCACATCGGCATAGAGGCGGGTCTTCCAATCCTCGATCTGGGTCAGGTCCTCCTTAGCCAGTTCGCCACTGGAGAGGCCGTCCTCGATCAAGCGCAGCAGCAGCGACCGCCACAGGGCAGCCTCGTCCCGCTCGTACCGCCAGGCGTTGAACCAGACGATGCGGGCACGACGGTGGGCGCTGGTTCGTCGGCCGGTCAGCCGCTCGGCGGTCAGCTGCATCAGGCTGGTCTTGCCGCTCCCCCACGGGCCAAAGACACCGATGGTGATCGGCGTGTCGGCGGTGAGGATCACGTCCGCCAATACGTCGGCGTAGTCGGTGAAGTTCAGCCGGTCCTGCTGCTCGTGCAGGACAGGCTGGTCGGTCCACAGGTGTTGTGGCGCTTCCATGACGTCGGTCATTTCAGTCCGGTATCAAGGGGCAAGTATAAGCCGGTAGGGCCGAATTGTCAAAACAGGGGTAACTGCTCACCCATTTCCGCTATCTGTGCCAGGGCACGGATTCATACCGACTACGAAGGACACCAAGGACACGAAGAATGGAGACTATCGCGACCCTGGATCATCCTTTGTGTCCTTCGTGTCCTTCGTGGTGAGAGAAGGTACTGGCCTGAGCAGATACAAACAGTGATGAATGGCGCCGTCGGCAGGCCGTGACTCTACTTGACCGAAACGCCATTTTGGACTATCCTTACACCGCCAGGCAAGAAACTGTTCAAGGAGGTCAGTCGTGTACGAGATTCTGGAGAAACAGACCCTCAGCGACGTCACCAAGCTGATGGTCGTCTCGGCCCCCCAGGTGGCCCACAAGGCCCGGCCGGGGCAGTTTGTCATCGTCCGCAACGACGAGCGCGGCGAGCGTATCCCCCTGACCATCGCCGACTTCGACCGCCAGGCCGGGACGATCACCCTCATCTTCCAGGAGGTCGGCAAATCCACCATGCAGATGGGGACCATGAAGGTAGGCGACGCCTTCGCCACCGTCGCCGGCCCGCTGGGCCACCCGACCGAGATCGAGAACTACGGGACGGTGGTCTGCGTCGGCGGCGGGGTGGGCATCGCGCCCATCTACCCCATCGCCCGCGGTCTGAAGGAGGCTGGCAACCACGTCATCTCCATCATCGGGGCGCGCAGCAAGAACTTGCTGTTCTGGGAGGACAAGATGCGCGCAGCCTCCGACGAGTTGATCGTCTGCACCGACGACGGCTCCTACGCCCGCAAAGCCCTGGTCACAGAACCGCTCAAGGAACTGCTGGAAGCGCGGCCCGGTCAGATCGCCCGCGTCTGGGCCATCGGCCCGGCGATTATGATGAAGTTCGTCTCGTTGACCACCCAGCCGTACAAGGTGCCAACGATCGTCAGCCTGAACACGATCATGATTGACGGCACCGGGATGTGCGGCGGCTGTCGCGTGCTCCTGGAGGACGGCGCGCAGTTCGTCTGCGTGGACGGGCCGGAGTTCGACGGCCACAAGGTGGACTGGAACAACCTGCTCGCCCGCCAAGCGTACTATCGCGACGAGGAACGGTTGGCGGTCGAGAAGTGGCAGCACGAGTGTCGCCTGGAAGGCGTGGCGTAGAGAGGTGGCGCATGGCTGAGCTGACACAACGCGAACGGATGCAGATTCCCCGCCAGGAGATGCCGGCACAGGACCCGGTCGTGCGCGGCGGCAACTTCGACGAGGTCGCCCTGGGCTTCACCGAGGAGCTGGCCCTTCAGGAGGCGAACCGCTGCCTGCAGTGCGCCCGCCCGCACTGCGTCGAGGGCTGTCCGGTGGGCGTGCTGATCCCCCAGTTCATCCGCGCCCTCCGCGAGGGCGACATGCTCGGCGCGGTGCAGGCGATGAAGGTCAAGAACGGCCTGCCGGCCATCTGCGGGCGGGTCTGCCCGCAGGAAGTGCAGTGCGAATCTCGCTGTGTGCTGGGCAAGAAAGGGGAGCCGGTGGCCATTGGGCGGCTGGAGCGCTTCGTCGGTGACTACGAGCTGGCTCAGCGCACCTGTCCCCTGGAACGTAAGCCGTACAACGGCAAACGCATCGCTATCGTCGGCAGCGGCCCGGCCGGGCTGACCTGCGCAGTCAACCTGGGCCGCGAGGGCTACCGCGTGACGATGTTCGAATCCCTGCACAGCGCCGGCGGCGTGTTGATCTACGGCATCCCGGAGTTTCGTCTCCCCAAGAGCGTCGTCCGTGGCGAGATTGACTACGCCGTCGAGTGCCTGGGCATTGAGATCGTCACCGATTTCGTCATCGGCCGGGCGATGACCCTGCCCGAACTGCTGACCGAGTACGATGCCGTTTTCCTGGGCACCGGCGCGGGACTGCCCTCCTTCATGCGCATCCCCGGCATCAATTACAACGGCGTGATGAGTGCCAACGAGTTCCTCACCCGCGTCAACCTGATGAAGGGCTACCTCTTCCCCGAATACGACACGCCGGTCAAAGTGGGCAGGAAGGTCGCGGTGATCGGAGCAGGGAACGTGGCGATGGACGCCGCCCGTTGTAGCCTGCGGTTGCAGCGGCTGGTCGCCGAGAAGACCGGCGAAGCGCCCGGCGAAGTGCACATCGTCTACCGCCGCTCCAGGGACGAGGTCCCCGCCCGCGAGGAGGAGTTCCACCACGCCCAGGAGGAGGGGATCATCTTCGATTTCCTGACCAACCCGGTGGAGATCATGGGCGACGCGAAGGGCAACGTCTGCGGGATGCGCTGCATCCGCCAGCAGCTCGGCGAGCCGGACGCTTCGGGCCGCCGTTCGCCCGTCCCCATCGCCGGTTCTGAGTTCGACATGGAGATGGACACGGTCATCTTCGCCCTCGGCACCAGCCCGAACCCACTGGTCTTCATTGACGCGCTGGGGCTGGAGCGCACGCGGCACGGCACGGTGGTGGCGAACGAGGAGAGCGGGCGGACGAAGATGCCACGGGTGTGGGCCGGCGGGGACGTGGTCACCGGCGCGGCGACGGTCGTCAGCGCGATGGGTGCCGGCCGGCGCGCCGCGGCGGATATCCACGAGTTCCTCACCAACGGCGGAGAGTGGTGACGCGGTGACGCGGGGACGCGGGGACGCGGGGACGTGGTGACGCGGTGACACGGTGACGCGGTGACGCGGTGACACGGTGACGCGGTGACGCGGTGACGCGGTGACGCGGTGACGCGGTGACGCGGTGACGCGGTGACGCGGTGACGCGGTGACGCGGTGACGTGGTGACGCGGTGACGTGGTGACGCGGTGACGCGGTGACGCGGTGACGCGGTGACGCGGTGACACGGTGACGCGGTGACACGGTGACGCGGTGACGCGGTGACGCGGTGACACGGTGACGCGGTGACACGGTGACGCGGTGACGCGGGGAACCCCGTCTCCGTATCTCCGTATCTCCGTGTCTCCGTGTCTCCGTGTCTCCGTGTCTCCGTGTCTCCGTGTCTCCGTGTCTCCGTGTCTCCGTGTCTCCGTGTCTCCGTGTCTCCG
>DAOTYW010000322.1:0-30536 GCA_034434755.1 Anaerolineae bacterium
GGCCGTCGGCGCGGTGGATGGGTTCCTGTACCTGTTGGATGACCGTGGCGCCCTGACGACGATGGTGATGCTCGCTGACGGGAAATTCCTGCGGGTGGACATGGACATGGCCCATCGGGTCTTGAGTGCTGGGCTTGAGGGGTGGGTGGCGCGCACCCGCCAGCCAGCCCTGGTCAACGATGTGGCCAGCGACCCCCGCTGGATGAGGATGGACGATCCAGCCGTACTTCCTCCTGCCGGCGCGGCGATCTGCGTGCCCCTGCTCCACGCCAGTCGCCTGGTCGGTGTGCTGACCTGCACGCATCGCCAGGCGGGCGGTTTCGATGACGACGACCTCGAGACGCTGCAGTGGATCGCCGACCAGGTAGCCACTGCCGTGGAGAACGCCTGGCTGTTTGCCCTCGAGGAGCAGCGGCGGGCGCTGACCGCCACGCTCGGCGAGATCGCCCGCACCCTGGCCGCCACGCTCGACCTGGATCAGGTGCTCAGGCTGATCCTCGATCAGTTGCAGCGCGTCGTGCCTGGTGACAGCGCGGCGATATTCCTGCTGGAGGGACAGCGGCTGGTCATCCGCGCCTGGCGCGGCTTTGCCAACGAGGAGGCGATCCGCAACCTTTCCTTTCCCCTCGGAAGCGGGCAGATCATGGCCCGCGTGGTGAGCAGCCGCGAGCCGCTGGTCTGCGCCGACGTGCAGCAAGAGGCGGGGTGGGAGAACGTCCCTGGCGCCCCGCCGATCCACGGCTGGATCGGCGCCCCGCTGGTTGCCCGCGGGGAGGTCGTCGGCGCGCTCACGGTGGATAGCGCCGCCGTGGGCGCGTATGGCGAGGCCGATGCGCGCACGGTAGCCGCTTTCGCCGACCATGCCGCCATCGCGGTCGCCAACGCCCGCCTGTGGCGGGAGGTCCAACGACGGCTGGCCGAGGTAGCCTTCCTCCACAAGACCGGCCAGGCCCTTGCCGCCTCGCTGGAGCTGGAAGATGTCCTCCGTTCGCTGATGCAGAGCGTGCGGACGCATTTCCGCGCCGAAGCGGCCTCGGTAGCGCTGGTGGACGAGGCGACGGGCGAGCTGGTCTTCCGCGTCGCCTCCGGCGCCGCCGCTGAAGAGATGATCGGCGTGCGGCTGCGCCCCAGCCAGGGCATCGCCGGTTGGGTCGTCCAGACCGGCCAGCCGACCGTGGTCGCCTCGACGGCCACGGATGGCCGCTGGTACCCGGGGGTGGACCAGCAGACTGGTTTCCACACCCGCGCCATTGTCGCCGTGCCGATCCGCCTGGGGGAACGGACGATCGGCGTCGTCGAGGCGGTGAATCCGCAACAGGGAGATTTGGAGGAGAGTGACCTCGATCTGCTGCTGAATGTCGCCACCCTGGCTGCCAGCGCCATCCAGAACGCGCATCACTTCACCCTCGCCCGCGACGCCGAGCAGCGCTATGCCAGTCTCTTCGAGAACAGCGCCGATCCGATCATCATCACCGACGATACGGGCGTGATCACCGATGTCAATCGCAAACTGTGTACCATGCTGGGATACGAGAAAGCCCAGGTAATTGGCCGTCCCATCACGACTCTGTGGTCGGATGACCAGCAGGAGGACAACTGGCTGTCCCAGGCCTTGCGCGGAGAGGGAGGGACGCGCAACGTTTGGGCCATGGCCAGTGATGGCGCGACGGTCCCCTTCGAGGTACAGACGACGCGGATCGTCCTCGGCACCCGCCCCTGTATCCAGTGGATCTGCCACGATCTGACGGAGCGGCTGGAGCTGGAACGGGTGCGGCAAGACCTGACCAATCTGATCATTCACGACCTGCGCAACCCTGTGGCAACGATTGTCAACAGCGCCGAGCTGATCCAGTCGGTGGTGATGGACAAGGCGCCGGACCTGCCGGTAGAGCCGCTCTTCGACATCATCCAGCGCAGCAGTGAACGGCTGCAACTGTTGATTGACTCCATCCTCGACCTGGCCCGCATGAGCTCTGGCCAGGTGGCGCTGGAAGTCGAGACGTTCAATGTGGTTCATTTGGTGGAGGAGACGGTCCGCCAGGTACAGCCGATGGCGACTGCCCGCCAGCAGCGCCTGGAGAGCATCCTGCCGGACGGGGTGCTCACCATGGACGGGGATTGGAACCTGCTCCAACGGGCGCTGATCAACCTGATTGATAACGCGATCAAGTTCACCCCGCTGGGCGGAGAGATCCGTGTCGAAGTCCAGCCGCTCGATCTGCAGACGATCCTGTTCGCGGTCGCGGACAACGGGCCGGGCATCCCGCCGGAGCATCAACAGCGCATCTTCGAGCAGTTTTCCCGCCTCCATCGCCGTGAAGTGCGCGGGACGGGATTGGGTCTGGCGCTGTGCAAGCTGGCGGTCGAGGCGCACGGTGGGCGCATTTGGGTGGAGAGCGAACCGGGCCGGGGGGCGACGTTCAAGTTCACCCTGCCGGTGCGACAGGAGAATCGCCCAGGGAGGGAGGGGAGCACGTGAAGCACAGCACCGAACGGCTTTCCGCCGCCGATTCCTATCGGACCTACTTCGAGGCGCGGGTGGTCGAACGGCTGAGCTGGGACGGTCACCCGGCGGTCGTGCTCGACCGCACGGCCTTCTATCCCACCTCCGGCGGTCAGCCCTCTGACCGCGGCGATCTGGACGGCGTGGCCGTAGTCGGCGTCGAGGTGCGCGAGGCCGATGGGGCGATCGTCCACATCCTGGCCGACCCCGCTGTGGCCGACCAGGTCGTCGGTCGGGTGGATTGGGAACGTCGCTTCGACCATATGCAGCAGCATACCGGTCAGCACATCCTCTCCGCCGCCTGCGAGCAACTGCTGGATGCCGACACGGTTTCCTTTCACTTGGGCGCCGAGGTATGCACGATTGACCTGAACGTGGCGCGCATCCCGCCGGAGGCGATGGGGCCGGTGGAGGAGCGGGCGAACCGGGTCATTTGGGAGGACCGCCCGGTGACGGTGCGGGTGGTCGAGCCGACGCAGTTGGCCGGCCTGCCGCTGCGCCGTGCCCCGCAGGTGGCGGGGCCGGTGCGCCTGGTAGAGGTAGCCGGTTTCGACCTCAACCCTTGCGGAGGCACCCATGTGGCGCGCACTGGCGAGGTGGGGTTGCTGAAGGTGCTGCGGCTGGACTATCGGGGCGCGGAGACGCGGGTGGAGTTCATCTGCGGCGGGCGGGCGCTGCGGGACTACCGGCGGAAGAACGAGACGCTCCTCCGCCTGTCCGCTGTCTTGACGGTTGGTCAGGCGGAACTGGAGGAGGCAATTGGTCGCTTGCAGGAGGAGCTGAAGGGAGTGCGGCGGGAACTGCGTTTGGCCCAGGAGCGAGCGTTGGCGGTGGAAGCCGCCGAGCTGGTGCAGGCGGCGCAGCCTATCGGCCCGCTGCGCGTCGTGCGGCGGGTATGGGAGGGGCGCGACCCGGCGGAGTTACGCGCCCTGGCCCAGCGGATCGTCGCCCGCCCGGCGACGGTCGCCCACCCGGCGACGGTCGCCCACCCGGCGACGGTCGCCCACCCGGCGACGGTCGCCCCGGCGGCGGTCGCCCACCCGGCGACGGTCGCCCCGGCGGCGGTCGCCCTGCTGGCCTCGGTAGGGGAGCGGGTGGACCTGTGCGTCGCCTGTTCCGAAGGGGCGGAGGTGGATGCGGTGGCGCTGCTGCGCGCCGTCCTGGAGCCGCTCGGCGGGAAAGGCGGCGGCCAGGCGCGCATGGCCCAGGGCAGCGCCCCTCTCGTCCCCCTCGAACACCTTCAGACCCTGCTCACCACCTTGCCCATCCCCTGACTCGCACCCTTGCATACTTGCTCACTTGCATACTTGCATACTTGCTCACTTGCATACTTGCATACTTGCATACTATGGACATCCAAACCATCGCTCCCAACGTATACTTCTCCCCGGTTTTCCCCGGCCTCAACGTCGGTTTCGTTGTCACGGCCAGAGGAGCCGTAGCGGTGGATGCGCCGCCGCTGCCGTCCGACGCGCAGGCCTGGCGCGAGTGCATCCTGGAGGTTGCCGGATCGCTTCAGTACGTCGTCCTGACCGATTCTCATCCCGACCGTCTGATCGGCGTCGGGTGGCTGCAGGCGCCGGTGATCGCCGGGCGGGAGACCCTGCGCCGCTTGCAGGAGGGGGGTGAGCTGGCCTGGCGGAGCATGGCGGAGGAATGGGCTCGGCGCTGGTCGGGCGTGCGCGAAGTGGAGCATGCCCGCTTCCTCCTGCCGCAGATCGCCGTGGCCGGGCGGCTGACGATACACGGTTCGCCGCCCGTGGTGATCGAGTCGGTCGTCGGGGCGACGGCGGGCAGCGTATGGGTGCGGCTGCCGCGGGAACGGGTCATCTTTGCCGGCGACACGGTGGTCGTGGGCAGCCATCCGCCGCTGAGCGCGGCGCCGGACACGCGCGCCTGGCTGGAGACGCTGGTCGAACTGCGCCGGGCGCGCTTCCCGGCGGAGCTCATCGTTCCGGGCCGCGGCCCCCTGTGTGACAAGGATGGCACACGGGAGATGAGCACGTACATCCAGATGGTCCGCCGGCGCCTCCGTTCGGTCCATCTCAGTACTGGTGGGCGGGGAGACCTGATGGAACTGGCTGTCGGGCTGGTGGACGCCTTTCCGATCGCGCCAGGGGAGCGCGAGCGGATGTTGCATCAGGTGCGGGCCGATCTGGAGCATGTCCTGGCACAGGTTCGCCCTGACGAAGAAGAGCCGTCGCCCGCATGACCCGCCTGTCCGTTCCCGGCTCGCCCGCCACCGCCCTCGACCAGGTTCGACAGGAACTGGCGCGGGTCGAGGTAGACGTGGCGAACCTGCGCCGGTCGGGCAGCGACCCGCTGCAGATCCTCGTCGCGATGGATCGGGTCTCCCGACAGTTGGAGGTGCTGGGGGGGAGCGGGGCCGATGTGCGCGCTGAACAGGTGCGTCTGGATGGGGTCTGGCAGATGTTGCAGCGGGACGCGCTGTGGTTCGTGCGTCGGGTCGGGCCGGCGTTGCGCCAGGAGCGCGAGCGGCGCGGGGCGGGCGCCCACGGCCCGTGGTGGTGGATCGACCGCACAGCGGCCCACCAACAGCGCCGCCGCGCCGGACGCGCCCTGGGCGTCATCCTGACCTTCTCGCTGTTCCTGCTGCTCGGTCTGACGATCTACGAACTATTCCTGGCCCCGCCCCGGCCGCTCCGTCAGGCCATGCGCCATCTGGAGCTAGGCCAGGAGGCGTGGGAGGCGGGGGACGCGGCGGGCGCGCTGGCGGAGTTCGAGGCAGCAGCCGCCCTGGTCCCGGATCACGCGGCGACGCTGTTGTGGCTCGGCGTCACCCGCCAGGAGCTGGGCGACGTTGAGGGAGCGCAGGCGGCCTACGCGGCGGCGCGGGAGCAGTTCGTCGGCGCGCGGGAGTTCCTGTTCGAGCGCGGGCTGCTGTTCGTGGATATCGGCGACCTGCCGGCGGCCCGCGCCGACGCCGAGGCCGTGATCGAGTTGTCCCCGCAATGGGGGTACGGTTTCTACCTGCTGGCGGCCGTCGAAGCGGCAGAGGGACGGGTCGAGGAGGCCGTGGCCGGCTACCGCCGCGCCGCCGAACTGGCCCACGAGGTCGAGGATGACCAGTTGGAGTCGGCGGCTCGCGTGCAGATCGGGTTGCTGCTGGAGGTTTCGCAGCCGTGAACGAGTCGAATTTGGCGCGTGTGCGGGTGGTCAAGGCCGCCCACGAGCGGGAGCTATTGCGCAAGGCGAACGTCGTCGGCGTGGGCATCGGCCGGCGCAGCCGGGATGGGCAACCGACGGACGAACTGGCGATCATCGTCTCGGTGACTCACAAGGTGCCCCTGGACAGCCTACACCCGCGGGACATCGTCCCGCGCGAACTGGAGGGGGTGCCGGTGGACGTCCAGGCGGTGGGGGTGATCCATCCATTGTAGAGGCGACCCTCCGTGGTCGCCCCCTCCGTGGTCGCCCCCTCCGTGGTCGCCTCCGTGACGACGCCCCTGTCCAAAAGCGAGACCCCGTCCACGCGCAACACCTTCCAGCGCGGCTCCAGTTCGTCGAAGGGAAGAATGGCCCAGCCGTTCGACTGGATCGCCTGATCGAGCAGGTCCGCCGGCTCTGCCGTGCCCACTGCCGTCCCTGCCGGCGCGCCCCACAGAGCGGTGAGGACGCGCAGCGTGTCGGTGGTGACCAGCAGCGGGTGCTGGACGAAGGGCCCCGCTGACGTGCCGGCCCAGGTGGCGCGCAGGTCGGCAGAGGACACCTCGTCGTCGAGGGTATAGAATGGCGCGGCGACCGCATAGACCCACGTCCCGACCGGCTGGCCATCCGGCGAGGCGCTAGTGGAGAGCTGTACCTCAGCGGCCGGCCCGTCGCTCCAGAAGAAATACTGGGGGTTCTGGCCCGCGCTTTCTCTCAGCCGCTCACAGGCTGCTGCCGGCACCTCTCCTGCGCAGCCCACCGTCACCGGCCAGGCCGGGGTGGGGGTCGGCGTGGGAGTGGGCGTCTCAGTCGGCCGCGGCGTGCGCGTGGGCGTGGGGGTAACGGCGTCGGGAACGTACGGCGCGGAGCAGGAACCGACCGCCAGGATCGCCAGAACGATGGCAGTTAAGAGGAGAAGGACACGGAGACGCGGTGACGCGGAGACACGGTGACGCGGTGACGCGGAGACGCGGAGACACGGTGACGCGGAGACACGGTGACGCGGAGACACGGTGACACGGTGACGCGGTGACGCGGAGCTCAGACTCTTGCCTACGCGCCTACTTGCATACTTGCCTACTTGCATACTTGCCTACTTGCATACTTGCCCACTTGCCACTTCACCGCTCGAACGGCGACGTGTTATGCACCCACACCCACGTCCCCGTCGCCACCACGCCATCGGAGCCCGGTGGGACGTAGGGCGTGGTCCAGTGGAACAGCCACTCAGCGTCACGCGGGGACAGGTTGACGCAGCCGTGGCTGCGGGTGAAGCCGAAGGAGTCGTGCCAGTAGGCAGCGTGCAGGGCAGTGGCGCCGTTGAAGTACATCGTCCACGGCACGTCCTCCAGATAGTACCACCCCGGATCGCCGTCCTCGTCGTCCGGGCTGCTCATCTTGGTCGCCGGCAACTTGGCCCAGATGCGGAACAGCCCGGAGTCGGTCCAGGTTTGGCCGGGCCGCCCGCTGGAGATGAGCGTCGCATAGACCATCCGCGTCCCCTCGTAGGCGGCCAGCGTCTGCTCGAACAGGTCCACCTCGATCCAGCGCTCGCCAGGCCCGACCTCCGCCGGCGGCGGGTCCACGGTCACTTTGGACACGAAGCTCTGTTCGACCCACTGATCGGGCCCGATCAGGTACCACAGCTCATCGCTGCCGCGGAACTCCTCGGCGTAAATGGTAATGATCTGGTAGCGCCGATAGAGCGGGGCGTCGGGGTTGACCGGCCCCTGGGGAGTGCGCGAGGGCTGCGTCGCCCGGTTGATCCAGCCGAAGGGGTAGGCCGGCTGCTCGGTCAGGGTGACGCCCTGGAAGCGGGACGGGCTGGCCAGGATCAGGGCGTCGGCAGGGACGAATTCCTCTTCATTGACCTGCACCCAGCGCTGGCCCTCGTACTCCACCTCACCGTCAATGCTGACCCACTGGTCGCCGGAATAGAGGATGCGCACCGGCGGGAGTCCCAGCGTCGCCTCCATCGGATGGCGGTAGATCGAGAGGGGCAGGGTGCGGACATAGGCGAAGGTGTAGGGTACCACGTCTTCCTGCGGGTCGTGCTCCGGCTCAACGATCGGCAATTCCGGCAGGGGGTCGGGCAGGCGGATGTGAGCGACGCGGTAGTCGGTGATGGCGGGGCCGTGACTGGGGCAACTCTCCCGCGCGCGCCACACCCGCCCGGGCGTGCAGACGATCCCGGCGCGGGTCGCGGGCGTGACCGGTGGGCTGACCGTCGGCGCGTCCGTCGCCGGCGGGCCGGACGGATCGTGCAGCGCCCACCGGATGCCGCGGGGGTGCGCCAGGTCGCGGGCAGAACGGGGAGCCTGCGCCTGGATGGGCAGGCTCCCCAGCAGGATCAGCGCCAGGGCGGCCCAGGCGCCACAGCGGACGATGTTTCTCATCCCACTAGAAACCGAACCAGCTCAGCGGCGCGTACAGGATATCCGGGTAATACGCGTCCATATACCAGAGCACGGCGACCAGGATCGCGGCCAGGACCAATAGCGCCAGGCAACCGCAGCCGATGTAGAGGCCGGTGCGGCGCTTCTTGCGCGGCGGTTCGGCGGGCGCGGGCGGTGGGTACTCCGGCGGCAGAGGTTCGTAGGGCGGTGGGGCGTAGGCCGGCGGCGGTGCGTAGGCCGGCGGCGGTGCATAGGCCGGCGGTGGGGGAGGGGACGGGGGAGGGGCGTAGGCCGGCGGCGGGAGAGGGGGCGGAGGGGGGGCGTAGGCCGGCGGTGGCGGCTGCGGCACCTCGATCTGGCGCGTTGGCGGCAACGCGGCCTCGTGACGCACCACGACCGTCGCGCCGGCGGCGGGCGACTCGCCGTAGAAGGTGAACTTCACCGCGTCCCCCAGCGCGATCTCGTCGCCGTTGGCCAGCGTGTGCGGGGTGGTCAACTTCATCCCGTTGACGAACGTGCCGTTGGTGCTGCCCAGGTCCTCCAGCACCATCACCGCGCCCCGCCGCGTCAGCCGGCTGTGCTGACGGGAGACCTGCGCACTGTCAATGACGATATCGTTCCCCGGCGCCCGCCCCAGGACGAGCACATCCTTATCCAGCTCGAAGGTCTGCCCTGGCGCCGGCCCCACGGTCATGACCAAGCGAAATCCACCAGCCATTGTTTGCCTCCTTTCCAGGCATGGTCTCTGCGCCGAAGTATAAGCCGGTTCTGGACGCTTGTCAAACGCCTGACCCAGACGAGGAGGCCCCGTTGCACTTTTGTAACTGCTCACCCTCCCGCAGGTTTGGGCTGCCAATTGCTCCCAAACCTGCGGGAGGGTGAGCAGTTACCCACTTTTGCCCTCTCTGTCGGCCTGTGCTATAATATCGGGCGTGTCTTCGCGCCGCATATCATCCAGCGTTCCGCAGACTGGGGCGGACTTGTCATCCGGAGAGGAGGTTCATTCATGGCACTGGAGATCACCACTGAACAGCTCAAGCGTTGCGATATGATCAAAGCGACGGGCCGCATTGATGGCCAGAGCGCGCCGAAACTGGCCGAGGCGTTCCATGCGTTGATCGACGCCGGCCGTTTCCGCATCGTGTTCGATATGGGCGGCGTGGAGTTCCTCTCCAGCGCCGGCCTCCACGCGCTGATTGACGCCCAGAAGACGTGCAAGCGTTGGAACCGTGGCGAGGTCGTCCTGGCCTCCGTCCCACCGCAGGTCTACGAAGTCCTGGAGATGGTCGGTTTCGTCCACCTGTTCAAAATCTACGACAACGCGGTGCAGGCCGTCGGCAGCTTCTAGCGCTGGCCTGCCCCATCCTGGACCAGCCCGACAGGGGCGTTTCGGTGCGACGCACTGTCCCAGTGCGTCGCACCATATCGGGAGAGATCCGACGGTATGAGAACGGTCACCACCGTCGTCCCTGGCCGTTTCGCCAGCCTGGAGGAACTGTGTGACCTGGTCACCCAGGCGGCGCTCGATGCCGGCCTGGAAGCTGCGGCGGTCCATGCTGTGCAGGTGGCGGTGGACGAGGCCTGCACCAACATTATCGAACACGCCTACGGCGGCGAGGACGGCGGCGAGATCGAGTGCACCTGCCGTATCGCCGATGGCGAACTGACGGTGATCCTCCGCGACCGGGGCTGTCCGTTCGACCCCGCTGCGGTGCCCGAACCGAACGTGACGGCCGGGCTAGAGGACCGTCAGGGCGGCGGGTTGGGGGTCTATCTGATGCGCCGGTTGATGGACGAAGTGCGCTTCGAGTCCACCCCTGAGGCGGGCAATGTGCTGACGATGGTCAAGCGCAGGAGAGAGTGCGGTGAGCAGCCGGGCGCGGCGGACGAGCCAGGACTGGCGTGCGCTCCTTGACCTGGGGGAGCAGTTGGCGGCCCAGCCGACGGTCGCCGCCCAGCGGGAGCTGATCGTCCAGGCCGCCGCCCGCCTGGCGCAGGGGCGGGCCGAGCTCTGGCTGAGCGGATCGCTGCAGTGGCTGCTGGGCGGTGCTGGCGACCTGCCCGTCGAGCCGCCGCACAGGTTGATGCAGCGCGCTGTGCGGACGCGCCGGGCCGCCTGCGGCAGCCTGGACGGACGCGCTCGCTCCGCCGTGGCCCTGCCGCTGATCGCTCAGGGTGACCTGTTGGGCGCCCTCCAGGTGGAACGCCCCGCCGGCCCGCCGTTCGGCCGGCCGGAGATCGCCCTGCTCGCCGGGCTGGCCACCCAGGCCGCTATCGCCCTGCAGTCCGCCCGCCAGCTCGCCGCCGGACGCTGGCGGGTTGAACAGCTCTCCCTGGTCCGCGCCGTCAGTTCCCAGGTGGCGAACGTGCTCGACCTGGACGAGCTCTGCCGCCGGGTCGCCGAGCTCATCTCTCGCACCTTCGGCTACTACTACGTGGCCCTGTTCACCCTGGAGACGCGGCAAGAGACCCTTCGCTGCCGCGCCGTGGCCGGGGCGGCGACGACGCCGACCGACGGCAGCGCCTGTCCGATCCCGCTCATCCGCCCCGGTGAGGGGATCATCGGCCACGTCGCCCAGTCCGGCGTGGAGCTGCTGGCCCGCAATGTGGACGACGAGGCCCGCTACCGCCACATCGAAGCGCTGCCCGAAACCCGCTCCGAGGTCGCTCTGCCGCTCAAGATCGGCGACCAACTGTTGGGCGTGCTCGACGTGCAGAGCCATCTGCTGGACGATTTCGACGAGACCGACCTGCTGGTGCTGGGCGCGCTGGCCGACAACATCGCCATCGCCATCGAACACGCTCGCCTCTATGGCGACCTGCGCCGCCGCGCCGATCAGCTCTCCGTCGTCGCCGAGGTCGGCCGCGCCGTGGCCTCGATCCTCGACCAGGATGCCCTGCTCCATGAGGTCGTGACACTGATCCACGAGAAGTTCGCCTACCCCTTCGTCCACATCTTCATCACCGACCTGGCCCGTCAGCAGGTCGTCTATCGGGCCGGCAGCGGCGCGTGTCACCGGTCGCTCCAGGCCGCTGAACTGGCCTATCCCCTCGCCGACGAGACGAACATCATCCCCTGGGTCGCCCGCTACGGGCAGACGGTGGTGGCCCATGACGTGTGCGCGGACCCGCGCTACCGGCTGAGCGACGGCGCGCCGTCCATCACCTGCGCGGCCCTCGACGTCCCCCTCATCTTCGGCGGGCGGGTGTTGGGCGTGCTCGACGTGCGCAGCGACCGGCCCGACGCCTTTGGCGAGGACGACCGCTTTCTCTGCGCTGCCCTGGCCGATGACGTGGCCGTTGCCATCCGCAACGCCAGCCTCTACCGCTCCGAACTGTGGCGACGACGGGTGGCCGATAGCCTGCGCGAGGCCGCCGGTCTTCTCTCGGCCGACCTGGCCCTCGACGAGCTGCTCGACGCGATCCTGACGGAGCTGGAGCGGATCCTGCCCTGTGACGCGGCGGCGATCTGGATGCTCCACGGCGGCGAACTGTGCATGAGCGCCGTCCACGGCTACGGCGCCCAGATGTGCGTCGGCGAGTTCTCGCCCGACGCCGCCCCCTGGCTGCACCAGGCACTCGCCGCCGATGAACCAATCCTCCGCAGCCCGCAGTCCCCGCCCGATCCGCTGGCCGTGGCCATGGGCCTCCCGCCCGACCATTCGGCCATCGCTGCCCCGCTGCGCGTCGGCGAGCAGCGCCTGGGACTGCTGACCCTTCTCCACCGCGGCCCCGGCCGCTACGGCACGGAATCGGAAGCGATGGTCGCCGCCTTCGCCAGCTATGCCTCCGTCGCCATCGAGAATACCCG
This sequence comes from Anaerolineae bacterium, assembly GCA_034434755.1. Classification (GTDB taxonomy): domain Bacteria; phylum Chloroflexota; class Anaerolineae; order B4-G1; family DUEL01; genus DAOTYW01. The sequence goes on from DAOTYW010000322.1 coordinate 11,879, forward strand.
CCTCTACCGCGAGACGCAGGACAAGGCGCTGGTGGCGACGGTGATGCTCCAGGTCTCCGAGGCCATCCAATCCCTGCCTGACCTGGACGAGGTCCTCGCCACCGTTGCCCATCTGTTGCCGATGCTGGTCGGTGTGGAGCGCTGCGCGATCCTGCTGTGGGACGAACCGGCCCGCGCCTTTGTGCCGGTTGCCGCCGCCGGCCTGTCGCCGACGCAGCGGCCCGTCTTCGAGCGCTGGCGCGTGCCTGCCGGTCAGGAACCGGCCTTCGACGACCTGCGCCGCAACCGCACGCCGGTCTTTGTCTATGACGTGGCGACTGACTCCCGCCTCTCCGGACCGGACATCTGGTCGCTGGGCTTCGAATCGCTGCTCCTCCTGCCCCTGCTGGCCCGCCAGGAAGTGCTGGGCGCGATCATGCTCGACTACCACGGCGAGTGGCTGATGGTGGGCGCGGGCGATCCGTTCCGCGACGAACGCCTAGCGATCATCCAGGGAGTGGCTCACCAGACCGCCGCCGCCGTGGAGAACAGCAAGCTGCGCGAGGCGCAGCAGGAGGAGGCCTACGTTTCGGCGGCGCTGCTGCAGGTGGCCCAGGCGGTGGCCAGCCTGAACGACCTGGGGGACATCCTCGGCGTCATCGTCCGCATCACCCCGATCCTGGTCGGTGTGGAGCGCTGCGCCATCTTCCTGTGGGACGAGGAGGGAGAGACCTTCCGTCCGACGGCGGTCTATGGCCTCGCCCGTCCCGCCGAGACGGCGTTCCTCAGCCGTCGCTACGCTGCTGGCGAATTCCCGCTCCTGGACGAGGTGCGCCAGCACGACCGCCCCGTCGTCTGCTCCGACAGCGACAGGAGCGCGCGGTTCCCGCCGGACTTCGTCGCCCATTTCGTCGCGCCGTCCACCGGGGAGGCCTGCCGCCTGCTGGCCGTTCCCCTCTCCGTCAAGGGGGCCGTGCTGGGGGCAATGGTGCTGGAGGAAGCGGAGATGGCGCACCGTTCCCGCGAGCGTCGGCAGGAGATCATCACCGGGATCGCCCACCAGGCCGCCATGGCCGTGCAGAACGACCGGCTCCAGGCGGAGATGGCCGAACGCGAACGGCTGGAGCGGGAGTTCCAACTGGCGCGGCAGATCCAGGAGACGTTTCTTCCCGACGAACTGCCACAGATGCCGGGCTGGGAGGTGGCGGCCCTCTGGCGTTCGGCCCGCGAGGTGGGCGGCGACCTGTACGACTTCTTCGCTCTGCCCGGCGGGCGGCTGGGGGTGGTCATTGCCGACGTGACCGACAAGGGGATGCCGGCGGCCCTGTTTATGACCCTGACCCGCACCCTGGTGCGCGCCGCGGCGCTGGAAGACCTCTCGCCGGCGGTGGTGCTGGCGCGGGTGAATGACCTGCTCGAACCCGACGCCCCGCATGGGATGTTCGTCACCCTCTTCTACGCCGTCCTCGACGCAGCGAACGGCAGGGTCATCTATTCCATCGCCGGGCACAACCCGCCGTACCTGTTCCACTGGCGCACGCAGGAACTGGAACGGCTGCCCACGGGCGGCATCGCGCTGGGGGTGGTCGAGGGCGTCCGCTTCGAGGATCGCCCGCTCGTCCTGGCGCCGGGCGACTACCTGATCCTCTACACCGACGGGGTCACGGAGGCGTTCTCGCCCGACGGGACGGCCTACGGCGAGCAGCGGCTGCAGGCCAGCATCCGCTCGGCGGCGGGCGGGGCGGCGCAGGAAATGCTGGCGGCGATTGACGGCGCAGTCACTGCCTTCACCGACGCCCCGGCGCTCTCGGACGACCTGACCCTGGTCATTCTACGCCGCGCCCCGTAGGACAGGCTTTCGCCTATCCTACTCCACGAACAGTTCGACCCGCTCGCCCTTCTCGCGGTCCTCGTACTCGACGATCTTCCCCTCGTTGCCGGACTGGATGGCCTCGTTGAGAGCGTCTACGTCAATGCCGGCGGGGGTGAACTGGGCGCCCATGCGGATGCCCACGTTCAGCATCACCCACGGGAGGGCCAGGTCTACCTTTTGCTTGCCCGTCTCCAGGTCGAACACGCGGATGCGGAAGCGACGGGGGCCTTTTTCCACGCCGGGCGACGGCTCCTCGTCGCGGCCTTCCCGTTCGCCGAGCGCGACGAGCAGCCGCGCTCCCTCGTCCGCGCTGATCTGGCCCTGCTCGATCATCCTCAGGATGCGCAGTCGCTCCTCCGTGGTCGCCATGCTCCCTCCCCTGGCCATTATAGCATGCCCTGCGCCTTCCTGGAAGTCAGGTAACTGCCTGCCCTCCCACAGGTTTGGGCCCACGCCCCTGGGTCATCCTTTGTGTCCTTCGTATCCTTTGTGGTGAGAGTGAGCAGAGACCCTGCGGGAGGGTAGCGGGCAGGCAGGTACGAAGTCATTCTGTGGCGCTCGCTTGCCCTCCCATGAATTTGTGCTAGAATATCGCTGCGTGAGGATCCGTTTCGACGTCCTGACCCTGTTTCCGGAACTGTTCTCCGGCCCGTTGGAGACCAGCATCATCAAACGGGCTCTGGAGCGACGGATCGTCGCCATCCACCTGCACAACATCCGCGACTACGCGGCCGACCGCCACCACATCACCGACGACGTGCCCTACGGCGGCGGGGGGGGGATGGTGATGAAGCCGGAGCCGATCTTCGCTGCCGTGGAGACGGTGCTGGCCGGTGCAGCGGACGTGCCAATCATCCTGCTCAGCCCACAGGGGCGGCTGTTCAATCAGGCAGTGGCCGCCGAACTGTCCCACTACCCCCGTCTGCTGCTCATCTGCGGCCGCTACGAGGGCGTGGACGAGCGCGTCTGCGAGCACCTGGTCAGTGACGAGATCTCCATCGGCGACTACGTGCTCAGCGGCGGGGAACTGGCCGCCCTGGTGGTGATCGAGGCGGTCACCCGGCTGCTGCCGGGCGTGCTGGGCGACCCCGGGGCCACGTTCGAGGATTCGCACGCCCGCGGCTTGCTGGAGTACCCGCACTACACCCGCCCGGCGGTCTTTCGCGGGTGGGCGGTGCCGGACGTGCTCCTCTCGGGCGACCACGCCGCCATCGTCCGCTGGCGGCGGGAGCAGTCGTTGCGCCGCACCTGGCAGCGCCGGCCTGACCTGCTGGAGCGGGCGCCGTTGACGGACGAGGACCGGGCGTTCATCGAACGACTGAGGTCGTGAACCTTTTGGCGACGAGACGGTATAATACTGCAGAACCGGGCTGCGCGAGGAGAAGCGTGTCTACGTTCGCTGTTCATCCGGACGGGGAGCTGATCATCCGTCTTCGGCAGGGAGACCTTGACGCGCTGGCCGAGCTGTACGAGAAGTACAAGCGAACGATCTTTCGCACTGTCTGGGCGATCACCCGCGACCAGGGCGCAGCGGAGGACATCCTGCAGGAGAGTTTCCTGCGCCTGCTGACTCACGCGGCGCAGATGCGCACCGATGGGCCGGTCGGCCCCTGGCTCTATCGCGTGGCGGTCAACCAGAGCTATACCTGGATCCAGAAGCACCGTCGTTCGGGCAACGTGCTGGACGCGGTGCTGGAGCAATTGACGGCGCCGCTCGTCGCGCCGCCCGACCGCCTGGTCGAGCGACGCGAGGTACAGGAGACGGTTCAACAGGCGATCGGCAAACTCCCCTTCGACCGTCAGGTGGTGGTGGTCCTCTTCTACCTGGAAGGCCTCGGCCTGAAAGAGATCGCCGACGTGCTACAGGTCCCAGAGGGCACGGTCAAGTCCCGCCTCCACTACGCCCGCGAGGCCCTGCGCGACCTGCTGGTGGAGCGCAGCGCAGCTCCTGAGATGTCCTATGAGTTCACGTGAGCCGTTCACCTATCAAGCGCTGGACGTGTGGATCGCCGCCGCGTTGCAGGACCTGACGCGGGAGGCGGAGCCTTCGCCGCGGGTGTGGGAGCGCATCCGTCGGCGCGCCGGCGCGCGGCTGGCCGGGCGGGGGCATTCGCCGTGGCTGGCCCCCCTCGAGCGCTTCTTCATCTCCGCCAGCAGCGGCCTGGTCTGGGAGCAGTTCGTCCGCATCGGCCCGGCCGACGACCATCGGCGACAGTTGCGTTCCGCTTTCATTTGAGTATAATAGAAGCCTCCGGGGGCCAAGCGATCCGGAGGCGAGTGAGGAATCTTGAGAAGGAGGTGAGGCCTGGGATAGCGTGAAGAGATCGGGAGGCAACCCTCCCACAAGGCCGTTGACTCGATACCGAATCTAGCTTAGCTTACGTAAGGAGGAGAAACCATGTCTGGTAGAAAATGGATGCTGGCGTTGGGGTTGCTGGTCGTCGCCACGATGTTGCTGGCGGCCTGCGGGACGCCTACGCCTACCCCGACCACGGCCCCGACCGGCGCGCAGCCGACCGAGCCCCCGACCGAGACCCCGCCGCCCCCGCCCCCCGAGCCGCAGACGATGGTGGTCTGCATGGGCCAGGAGCCGGATACCCTGTACATCTACGGCGGCGCGATGCTGGCCGCTTCGCACATCCAGAACGCCATCTACGACGGCCCGATTGACAACGTCAACTTCGGCTATCAGCCCGTCATCCTGGAGAAGCTGCCCTCGCTGGCCGACGGCGATGCGGTGATCAACACGGTGGATGTGGGCGTCGGCAGCCGCGTGCTCGCCGGCTCCGATGACAACGGCAACGGCGTGCTCGACGCGACGGACTCCTACGATACCCCGATGGACCTGACCGCCGACATCACCGAGACGGTCTGGCTGCGCCCCGCCGGTTGCTACGCCAACGACTGCGCCGTCGCCTGGACGCCCGATAGCGGTACGATCCAGATGGAGCAGATGCAGGTCACTTTCCACATCCTGCCGAACGTGACCTGGGGCGATGGGACGCCGGTGACGGCGGATGACTCCGTCTACTCCTTCGAGCTGTACATGGATCCCGACACCCCCAACCCGTCCCGCTACGCTGGCGAGCGCACGGCCTCCTACGAGGCGGTGGATGATCAGACCGTGGTGTGGACCGGCCTGCCGGGCTTCCGCGACAGCACCTACTTCGCCGAGTTCTGGACGCCGCTGCCGCGCCATCTGTGGGGCACCACCTCGGCGGCTGACCTGGTCTCCGCCGAGATGTCCTCCCGCCTGCCCATGGGCTACGGCGCTTTCAACATTGTCGAGTGGGTGGCCGGCGATCACGTCACCGTGGAGCGCAATCCCTACTACTTCCGCGCCGACGAGGGCCTGCCCTACATAGACACCATCGTCTTCCGCTTCATCGGTGAGGACCCGAACGTCGCCATCGCCGCGCTGATGGCCGGCGACTGCGATATCCTGACCCAGGACCTGAGCCTGGATCAGCAGGCCGAGTTGCTCAACCAGCTCGAAGCTTCCGGCGCGGCGGTGCCGTTCTTCGTCACCGGCACGGCCTTCGAGCACCTCGACTTCGGCATCACCCCCACCGAGGAATACGCCGCGCAGCGCCCCGACTTCTTCAGCGATGTGCGCATGCGCCGCGCGATCGGCATGTGCCTGGATCGCCAGGCGGTAGTGGATGAGCTGCTCTACGGCCGCTCGATCGTCCCGGCCTCCTACATCCCGCCGGTGCACCCGCTGTACAACCAGGAACTGGAGGTGCTGCCGTACGATCCGGAGGCGGCGATGGCCCTGCTGGAGGAGATGGGCTGGACCGACGCCGACGGTGATGGTTACCGCGAGTGCAACGGCTGCGGCATCGCTGCCGACGGCACCCCGCTGGCCTTCACCTGGGGCAGCACCACCGCCCCGCTGCGCGTCCAGTACATGCAGATCTTCCAGGAACAGTTGGCCCAGTGCGGCTTCAACATCACCCTGAACAACATGCCTGCCAGTGAGTGGTTCGCCGATGGCCCCGAGGGCCCGCTCTTCGGCCGCCACTTCGACGTGGGCTCCTTCACCTGGCTGACCGGCGTTGAGCCGCCGTGCGGCCTGTACATGAGCAACCAGATCCCCAGCGAGGAGAACGGTTGGGCCGGCCAGAACAACATCGGCTACATGAACCCCGAGTTCGACGCCGCCTGCGCGGCCGCCCTGCAGTCCCTGCCTGGGACGCCGGAGTACGAGGCGAACCACCTGGCCGCTCAGGTCATCTTCAACCAGGATATCCCCTCGCTGCCGCTCTACCTGCGCCTGAAGATCGCCGCCATCCGCCCAGAGGTGACCGGGTTCATTATGGACTCGACCGCCAACAGCGAGATGTGGAACATCGAGAACTTCAACTTCGCGCCGTAGTGCGGTTGACGATCTGAACCGTGGTGGCGGCTGCCTGCGGTGGCCGCCACCACTACTAGGGGTCAGGGCCTCCGAGGTCGCCGAGAAACCAGCCGCTGGATCGAATATCTCAAGCAGACCTCGGAGGCCCGCCAGTTTCCGTGAAGGGGGTAACCTCAGCTCACCCTCCCGCAGGTTTGGAAGTGACCGGGCCACGAATCGGAGTGGCTATTGAAGTGCGATTCGGGCTGTACATTGCGTCCAAACCTGCGGGAGGGTGAGTAGTACGAAGGGGGAATGGCATGACGGCATATCTGATCCGACGGTTTTTTCAGATGATCCTGGTCGTTCTGTTGGCCACCATGGCTATCTACGCGCTGCTGAACGTCGCTCCGGGCGGCCCGCTCTCCGGCCTGCGCGCAGGCAGCGCTGACCGACGGCAGCGGGTGACCGAGGCCGACATCGCCCGCCTGGAGGCCTACCTGGGCATTGACAAGCCGCTCGTTCTCCGCTACGTCACCTGGATGATCGGCGACGACTGGCTGGGGGCGGACTGGATGTCGCTCTCGCCGCGTGGCTATGTGGTCAACGAAGAGACTCGCGTCCGCTTCTGGGTTGAGCCAGGCCCGGCCCTGCTCCGCCCCACCTACCCGCTCTGGGTGCGCGGGGCCACGAACGCGGACGGGGTCTTCGAGGCCACCTACGTCGAGGCCAAACCGACCGGCACCCCGCCCGGCGACGTGCTGGTGGTCCGCGTGGTCCGCGTCCGCGGGGCCAACATCGAAGTGGAGCGCACCGGGGTGGCCGAAACGATGATGATCCGTACCACGGCGGACACGGAGTTCGTCATTCCCGATGCCTCGCCGCGCCCGGAGGATGGGGCCTGGGTCAACGTCGGCTGGCTGTTCAACCCTTACCATGGCCTCCTGGGCCGCTACGCCGGCTTCCACGGCAGCGGCCACGGCGTGATGCGGCTGGACTGGGGCGTCTCGTGGAAGCTGGCCAACGGCCAGCCGGTGACGATGCTGGTCGAGAGCCGCCTGGGCAACACCGTGCTGCTGATGACCCTGGCAACGGTCATCTCCCTTGTCGTCGCCCTGCCCATCGGGATCATGTCCGCCGTCAAGCAGTATTCGGTGCTGGACTACCTGGTCACCACGTTCAGCTTCTTCGGCGCGTCCATGCCGGTCTTCTGGTTCGGCCTGATGATGATCCTCATCTTTGCCTATAAGTTCCGCGACTGGGGATTGCCGTCCATGCCGTCGGGTGGGGTCGTGATGGTGCGCCCGGCGCCGGCTGGCCAGGTGCTGGCCTACCTGAACGCGGTGCCCGGCGGATGGGTGGATCGGGCGGTGCACCTGTTCATGCCGGTGACCGTGCTGAGCCTGTTCCACATGGCCAGTTGGAGCCGCTTCACGCGCTCGTCCATGCTGGAGGTTCTGCGGCAGGACTACGTCCGCACGGCGCGGGCGAAGGGATTGCGGGAACGGGTGGTGCTGGGTAAGCACGCCCTGCGCAACGCGCTGATCCCGTTGATCACCATCGTCGTCTTCCAATTGCCCGGCATCTTCGGTGGAGCGACGATCACCGAAACGGTGTTCAGCTACCATGGCATCGGCCGGCTCTACTATGAAGCGCTGGTGCAATCGGACTGGCCGGTGGCGATGACGCTGTTGTTGATCACGGCCGTATTGGTGGTCGTGGCGACCCTGCTGGGCGATATACTCTACACCCTGGTTGACCCGCGCATCCGCTTCGACTAGGGGAGGTTCAGGAGGCAACGATGGCTGTCGCGGAACTCGAAGTTGAAGGCGTACTCTCGGCAAAGCCCGAAAGCCAGCTCTCGATCGTCTGGCGGCGCTTCCGGCGCCATAAGCTGGCCCTGGTCTGTGGGGGCATGATCTTGCTGATCGTCCTCTTGTCCGCCCTGGCCCCCGTGATCGCTCCGTATGACCCGGTGCGTGATCAGGAGATCACGAATCGCAACGCCGCGCCGTCTTTGCAACACCTGATGGGCACGGACGAGATCGGGCGGGATGTGTTGAGCCGGTTGCTGTACGCCGGGCGCATCTCGCTGACCGTGTCGTTCGTGGTCACATTCCTGACCGAGATCTTCGGTGCGTTCATCGGCGCGGTCTCCGGCTACTACGGCGGATGGGTGGACAGCCTCATCCAGCGGACGACGGAGTTTCTGATCACCCTGCCCCTGTTGCCACTGCTGCTGGCCTTCTCGGCGATCCTGCGCGGGGTGCACATCCCCGGCCTGGCCGAGGAATGGAGCAGCACGGTGATCGTGATCTTCGTGTTGACGGTCTTCGGATGGATGGGGCCGTGCCGTCTGGCGCGCGGGATGGTGCTCTCGCTGCGCGAGCGGGAATTCGCCGAGGCTTCGCGAGCGCTGGGGATGTCGGACCTGCGGATCATCGCTCGCCACATGCTGCCCAACGCGCTCCCGCCGCTGATTGTGGACGCGACGCTGGCCCTGGGCGGCTACATCATCCTGGAATCGGCGCTCAGCTTCCTCGGCTTCGGCATCCAGCCGCCGGTCGCCACCTGGGGGAACATGCTCTCCGATTATCAGCGGGACATGTGGCTGCAGCCGCTGAAGGTCTTCTTCCCCGGCCTGGCGATCTTCGTCTCGTCCCTGTCGTTCAACTACATGGGCGATGGGTTGCGCGATGCGCTCGACCCGCGCCTGAAGCTGTAACCTACCACCAAGCCGGCGTCCGTTGAACGCCCGTAGCAGGAGGACAGACGTTGGAAACTAAAGGCGAGAACATCCTGGAGGTCCGTAACCTGCGGACCTACTTCTACACGGAAGACGGCATCGTCAAGGCTGTGGACGGCGTGGATCTGGAGGTGCGGCGCGGCGAGGTGTTGGGGCTGGTGGGCGAGTCAGGCTGTGGTAAGAGCGTCGCCTCCTTCTCCATCATGCGCCTGGTCGGCATCCCCGGCAAGATCGAGTCGGGCGAGGTCTACTTCGAGGGGCAGGATCTGATCAAGCTGAGCGAGACCGAGATGGGCCGCGTGCGCGGCAACCGCATCTCGATGATCTTCCAGCAGCCGGTGAGCTGCCTCAACCCGGTCTACCGCGCCGGCGAACAGGTCGGTGAAGTGCTCCAGGTCCACCAGGGCCTGAGCAAGAAGGCCGCCTGGGAGCGAGCGGTCGAACTGCTGAAGATGGTCGGCATCCCCGAACCGGAGAAGCGGGCCATGTCCTTCCCGCACGAGCTGTCGGGCGGGATGGCCCAGCGGGTGATGATCGCTATGGCCCTGGCCTGCGCCCCCCAACTGCTCATCGCCGATGAGCCGACCACCGCGCTGGATGTGACTATCCAGGCGCAGATCCTCGACCTGATGCGCGACCTGCGCAGCAAGGTGGAGGCCTCGATCATCCTGATCACCCACGACATGGGCGTGATCGCCGAGATGGCCGAGCGAGTGGCGGTGATGTACGCCGGGCGGATCATCGAGCAGACAACGGTCAAGGAGCTTTTCGATGATCCCATCCACCCCTATACGCGGGGGTTGCTGGCGGCCATCCCCGTCCTGGGCGTGGTCCAGGAACGGTTGGCGGTGATCAAGGGCACTGTGCCCCACCTGATCAACCTGCCGCCGGGTTGTCGGTTCGCCCCGCGCTGCGAGGCGCGGATCGAGAACAACCTGACCATCTGCACCGAGGAGGAGCCGGATCTGGTCGAATACAAGCCCGGCCATAAGGTGCGCTGCTGGTTATACCAGTGATCCTCAATCCACTGCCTGGAGGAAGTGATGGAGTCATCAACTGTGTCGAACGTGCAGAGCCGTGATGGGGATGTGCTGGTCGTGCAGGACCTGGTCAAATATTTCCCGATCAAGAAAGGCCTTTTCCAGCGCGTGGTCGCCCATGTCCGGGCCGTGGACGGGGTGAGCTTCTCGGTGAAGCGCGGCGAGACGATGGGGCTGGTCGGTGAGTCGGGCTGCGGTAAGACGACCGTCGGACGGACGATCCTGCGCCTCATCCCGGCGACGCGGGGCAAGGTGTTCTTCGACGGGCAGGAAATCTTCGCTCTGAGCCGGCGTGAGATGAAGCGGATGCGCCGGGATATGCAGATCGTTTTCCAGGATCCCTTCTCCTCGCTCGACCCGCGCATGCCGATTGGGGAGTCTATCGCCGAGGGGCTGTCGGTGCACGGCATCGGCAACCGGCAGGAGCGCTATGAGGCGGTGCTGCGAGCGCTGGCAGAGGTGCAGTTGCGCTCCGACCACGCCCGCCGCTACCCGCACGAGTTCTCCGGTGGGCAGCGACAGCGCATCGGCATCGCCCGCGCCCTCGTCCTGCGCCCCAAGTTCATCGTCTGCGACGAACCGGTCTCGGCTCTCGATGTCTCCGTGCAGTCGCAGGTGCTGAATATCCTGATGGACCTGCAGGACCAGCACGGGCTGACCTACCTGTTCATCGCCCACAACCTCAGCGTGGTCGAGCACATCTCCGACCGCGTGGCGGTGATGTACCTGGGCAAGATGGTCGAACTGGCCGACCGCCGCGAGCTGTTCGAGCATCCCCAGCATCCCTATACCCAGGCACTGATGTCAGCGATCCCGGTTCCCGACCCGCGTCTGAAACGGGAGCGCATCATCCTCAAGGGCGACGTGCCCAGCCCGGTCCGTCCGCCCTCTGGTTGCCGCTTCCACCCCCGCTGTCCGTTCGTGATGGAACGCTGCAGCAAGGATGAGCCGGTGTTCAAGGACTACGGCGGCGGGCACTTTGCAGCGTGCTGGCTGCTGGAATAGTCGGCTGACCGATCCGCCGCGGAGACGCAAAGGACGCAAAGGACTCTTTGCGTTCTTTGCGTCTCTGTACCTGCCTATCCTCCCGCAGGTTTGGGCGCAATCTCTGCACTGGAGTGAGCCGCCATGAGCTGCTTGCCCTCTCGCCAGCCACTCGCTAACCTGCGAGAGGGTAGGGTAGGTAGATACGCGTCTCTGGGGTAAAGGGAGGGAAGTATGAGACGAGCATCCCTGCTGCTGGCGCTGCTGGTCCTGGTCGTGGTGATCCTCTCCATCACCTGGGTAGCCGCCGCTGTGGCGACGGGAGATGGGCTGTGGTTCGTGCCGGTCTTCTCGCAGGACGCGATGTCCATTGAGCTGTACTGGGATGGCGGACATGTGCTGTTGGAGCGCGGCGCCCCCGGCTATGAACAGCTCAACGCCGCGCTCCGTCAGGACCTGGCCCGCGTGCGGGCGTTTCCTGGCCAGGTTGGACTGTCGGATTCGACGCTGGAGCAGTTGTACGCGGACGGGCGGCTGGTGGTGGTCTACTATGCCCAGCCGGCGCGTATCCACAGCCGCTACTACTTCGCTGCCTCGACGGTCTACTACATCCCCTTGAGCGGCCACCACGCAGCGCAGAGCCGCGTTTTCAACGCCGGACGCGGGGCGCTGGAACTGCGCTCTACCGCTGAGATCATGGCCGCCGCCGAGGCTGTCGCCCAACAGCAGGGCCTGGGACAGCCGTAGCCAGCGCGGACTTTCCCTGGATTATCCCCTATGGCCACGCTCCACGTTGTCTCACACACGCACTGGGACCGCGAGTGGTACCGGACCTTCCAACAGTTCCGCTTCCGCCTGCTCCACCTGGTGGACGACTTGCTGGGCATCCTGGAGGGCGATCCGGCTTACCTTCACTTCATGCTGGACGGGCAGACAGCGGTGCTGGAGGACGTGCTGGATGTGCGGCCCGATCTGGAGGAGCGGCTACGCCGTCAGGTGCAGGCCGGGCGTGTGCTGATCGGGCCGTGGTTCATCCTCCCCGATGAGTTCCTGGTCAGCCCCGAAGCGCTGGTGCGCAACCTGCTGCTGGGCGAGCGGATCTGCCGCGCCTGGGGGGCGAGGATGGCCCTGGGCTACACGCCCGACCCGTTCGGCCACATTGGCCAGTTGCCGCAGTTGCTGCGCGGCTTCGGAATGGACACGGCGGTCTTCGCCCGCGGCGCCGGCGACGCGCCGGTCGAGTTCCGCTGGGCCTCCCCCGACGGCAGCGAGGTGCTGGTCTGCTACCTGCGCGACCATTACGGCAACGTGGCCTACCTCCCCGCCGATGGGGCGGGCGTCGCTCAGCGGCTGGCCGAGGCCCGCGATAGCCTGACCCCTTACGCGCGGACGTCCCACCGGCTGCTGATGCAGGGCACCGATCACCTGTTCCCGCGCGCCGACCTGCCCCGTCTGCTGGCCGAGGCCGCGTCGGCCCTGCCCGACCGGGTGCTCCATTCCAGCCTGCCGGCCTACGTCGCGGCGGTGCGCCGGGAATTGGGGGCAGAAGGGCTAGCCGGCCTGCCGCTGCGTCGGGGCGAGATGCGCGATCCCAGCCGCGCCCACCTCCTCCCCGGCGTCCTCTCCACCCGCATGGGGATCAAACAACGCAACCACGCCTGTCAGACGCTGCTGGAGAAGTGGGCGGAACCGTTCGCAGCCTTCGCAAGTGGGCAAGTATGCAAGTATGCAAGTGGGCAAGTATGCAAGTATGCAAGTGGGCAAGTTCCCAGACTTGCAGACTTGCATACTTGCACACTTGCATACTTGCACACTTGCCCACTTGCTATCCACCGCGCCTGGAAGTACTTGCTGGAGAACCACCCCCACGACTCGATCTGCGGCTGCTCGATTGACCAAGTGCACCGCGAGATGGTCACGCGCTTCGACTGGTGCGAGCAGCTCGGCGAGGAGGGGGCGCGGACGGCGCTGGAGACGCTGGCCGCGCAGGTGGATACCGGCGCCGGTTCGCTGCCGGCCCTGGTCGTCTTCAACCCCGCTGCCCGCCCACGCACCGACCGCGTCGCCGCGCAGGTGCTGCCGCCGGTGGATCCGCCGGGGGTGCGCCTGTTGGGGCCGGATGGCGAGGAAGTGCCCTTGCAGGTCGTGCGCCGCACGGCGCGCTCGGAGATGGAACTGCCGCTCGACCGCCAGGCGATGGCGCTGATGGTCGAACAGGTGATCGCCAGCGGCGAGCCGGCCTGGGAAGGCTGGAAGATCCGTGGATTGCAGGTCTGGCGCGATGGGGAGGTCGCCCACGTGACGGTCGCCGTCACCCGTTCCGAGGAGTTCGCGCCGCCGGCCCTGTCGGAGGAGCCGATCGCCCGGTTGCGCGCCCTGCTGGCGGATGAGTCGGTGCGCGCCTATGATCTGCGCATCCGCGAGGACGAGGCGCTGGAGATCGCCTTCGTTGCCCGGGATGTGCCGCCGCTGGGACTGGCGGCCTACCGCTTCGCCCCTGCGGATGTCCGAAACCCGACATCCGACCGCGAGCTGCAGAGTTCGGATTCCCTGACCATCGAGAACGAGTTTCTGATCGTCCGCGCCGATGCGCAGAGCGGGCGGTTGACGGTGACGGATCGGCAAACGGGCTGGATGCTGCCGGGCGTTCATCGGCTGGTGGACGGCGGCGACCGGGGGGACGAGTACAACTACTGCCAGCCGGAACAGGACGAGCTGGTGGATTCCCCCGCCGAACCGCCGACGATCCGCTGTGAGGTCGGCCCGGCGGGACAGAGCCTGTTCATCGGCCTGACCTGCCGCGTCCCGGCGGGGCTGGACCCGCAGGACCGCTCTGTCCGTTCTGCGGAGCGGGTGGACCTACCGGTGACGGTGCGAGTGACGCTCACGCCTGGGGTGCGGCGGGTGGACTTCGAGACGACGGTGGACAACCGCGCCGCTGACCATCGGCTGCGTGTTCACTTCCCGGCGCCCCTGGCGGTGGATTCCGCCTGCGCCGAGGGGCACTGGGACGTGGTCGAGTGGCCGCTGGCCCTGCCGACGGACACGGCGGGCTGGGCTGAGCAGCCGGCGCCGACCCGCCCACAGCGCGGCTGGGCCAGCGTCTCCGACGGGCAGCGCGGGCTGACCGTCGCCAACCGTGGGCTGCCGGAGGTGGAGGTGCTACGGACGGCGGATGGGGTGGAGGTCGCGCTGACCCTGCTGCGCTGCGTCGGCTGGCTCTCGCGGGACGACCTGCATTGTCGGCGCGGCCACGCCGGGCCGGCGCTGACGGTGCCGGAGGCGCAGTGCCCCGGCGTCCACACTTTCCGCTACGCGCTCATCCCCCATGCCGGTGACTGGCGGGCGGCGTTCGCGCTGGCCGAGGCTTTCCAGAGCGACCTGCGGGCCGTGGCCACCGGCCCCCACGCAGGCGCGCTGCCGCCGCGCCTGTCGTTCCTGCGCCTCGAACCGGAGTCGCTGCAGGTCAGCGCGGTCAAGGCGGCGGACGACGGCGATGGGCTGATCATACGGCTTTGGAACGTGGAGGAGCACCCGGTCGAGGGCTGGCTGCGCCTGTGGCAGCCCTTCGCCCGCGCCGTGCGCTGTCGCATGGACGAGCGGACCGAGGACGACGCCGTCCTGGCCGAGTCTACCGACACGCTCCGCCTGACGGTGCGCGGGCGGGAGGTCGTGACCCTGCGCGTGAGCCTGCAGGCTGGAGCCCAGATCACAGACCACGAGAGTTGAGGCGAGCATGGGCCGGTATCTGATCATCAATGGCGACGATTTCGGCTACCCGGCGGGGACGGTGGAGGCGATCAGCGGCCTGTTCGAGGCCGGGGTTGTCACCAGCACCAGCGCGATGGTCAACCAACCCGACTGGCCGCGCGCGGCGGCACTGCTGCGTCAGCATCCGGAATGGGACGCCGGCGTCCACCTGGTCATGAACGACGGTCGTCCGGTACTGCCGCCGCGCCAGGTGCCCACGCTGGTCAACCGCGAAGGGCTGTTCCGCGATGGGGCGGCGTTGCTGAAACACTACCCGTTGCTCTCGCACCGTCAGTTGGCGGCCGAGTGGCGGGCGCAGATCGAGAAGTTCATCGCCGATGCCGGACGACCCCCCTCCCACCTCGACCTGCACTGTCACTACCCGTACGTCTTCCCGTCCTGGTTCCGCCTGAGCGTCCGGCTGGCCGAGGAGTACGGGCGCATCCCGATCCGCGTCCCCTTCGATGACGCGCTGGAGGAGAAGGTGGCAGGGCTGTCGGCCAGCTACAGCGGCTTTCCGCCGTGGTTCATCCTCTGGCAGGGCCGGCGTTACCGGCGGATCGTCGAGCGGGCGCGGCTGCCGCGCACCAACTACTGGGAATCCTCCTTCTCCCAGGAGGGCCACCGCACGGTCGAGGTGCTGCTGGACATCCTGGAGCACCTGCCGGAGGGGATCACCGAACTGCTCTGCCATCCCGGCACGGAGGGCTGGCGGGTGGGGGACGCCCAGGCCCTGGGCGACCCTCGCGTGCGCCGGCGCATCCAGGAGTTGGGCATCGCCCTGATCGGCTACGGCCAGTTGCCGACGGTCGCCGCTGGGGAATGACCGGCGCTTTCGGCGACCCGGCCTGGGAAGCGTTCCTGCGGGACGAGGCCCGCGTCTCTCTTGTGAACGTGGGCGAGCACCGCCTGCGCGTGGTCGAGGTGGGGGCGGGCGAGCCGGTGTTGCTGATCCACGGCTGGGCCGATTCCGCCTACGCCTGGCGGCACAACCTGCGCCCGCTGGCGCAGGCCGGTTTCCGCGCCCTGGCGTTCGACCTGCCCGGCTGCGGCGAGTCGGCGCTGCCGGCCGCCGCTCGCTTCGGCGTGGACGACCTGGCCGGGCTGGCGGTGGCGCTGCTGGATGCGCTCGACATCGAGCGGGCGCACATGATCGGCTCCTCGATGGGCGGCGGGATTGTCCTCCAGTTGGCGGTCCACTACGCTGGGCGGCTGCGCCGCGCCGTGGCGGTGGCGCCCACCTGCTACCATCCGCCGTTCCGGCCGTTCGTCCCTTTCGCCTTGCGGTGCCTGCCCATCGCCGTACTGATGCAGCGGCTGGCCGGGCCGTGGATGGTGCGCCCCTTCCTGCGCAAACTGTTCCGCGACCGGGCCCTGCTCACCCCAGCGGTCGTCGCCGAGTACCGCCGCGCGTTTGCCCGCCCGGCATACGTTCCGACCTGTGTGGCGATGGCGCGTGACTTCTGGAATGACGCCTTCTTTCTCACCGCCGGCCAGTATCACCGGTGCACTGCGCCGCTGCACCTGATCTGGGGAGCGCATGACGCGGTCATCCGCCCGGCGACATACGCGCTACGGCTGGCCGCCGAGAGCGGGGCCGATCTGACCATCATCGCTGCCGCTGGCCACGAGGTGCAACAGGAGCAGCCGGGAGCGTTCAACCGGACGGTGGTGCGCTTTCTGACGCATGGGAACGGATAAACGAATCAGGGCTCTGTATCGCGCGTCGTTGGGCTGGCTTCCCCGCCTGGCGTTGGTGGCGGTTGTCTGTCTGCTGCTACGCCCGCCGCCGGTGCACGTCATTGTCGGCCTGCCACAGACGGTAGTCACCACCAACCCGCTGGTCGGCGTGCACACCCGCCTGACCGACGAGGTCGAGGAGTGGAAGATCCAACGCACACTGCAGATGGTGCGCGAGATGGGCGCGCCGTGGATCGTCGAGTACTTTCCCTGGCCCTACCACGAGCCCAGCCCCGGCCGCTTCGACTGGTCGCACGCCGACATGGTCATCACCCACGCCCGCGCCCAGGGGCTGACGGTGATCGCCCGCCTGGGCTGGGTGCCCGCCTGGGCCCGCCCCGATCCCGCCGTGCAGGAGACGACCTTCACGTACATTGACCCCGATCACTACGACGATTTCGCCGCGTATGTTGCTGCCTTCGTCGCCCGCTACCGGGGGCAGGTGAGCCATATCATCATCTGGAACGAGCCGAACTTGAGCCTGGAGTGGGGCTATCGGATGGTGGACCCTGCCGCCTACGTGGACATGCTGCGCGTCGTCTATCCGGCGGCCCACGCGGCCAACCCCGACGTGGTCGTGCTGGCCGGCGCGTTGGCGCCCACGCTGGAGCCGCTGGGTAGCGCGCTGGGGCTGAACGATCTGGACTACCTGGAGGCGATGTACGCGGCCGGCGCTGGGCCGTATTTCGATGCCCTCGCTGCGCACACCTACGGGCTGGGCTTCCCGCCGGAGGCCGATCCCGCCCCCGAGGTGATCAACTTCCGCCGCGTCGAGCTGCTGCGCGCAGTGATGGTCGCGCACGGGGACGGGGAGAAACCCGTCTACATCACCGAGGCCGGCTGGAACGACCATCCCCGCTGGTCGCGCGCCGTCCGCCCGGCGCAACGGGTGACCTACACGGTGGACGCCTACGAGTGGGCGCGTCAGCACTGGCCGTGGTGCCGCGTCGTGGCGATGTGGGCCTTCCGCTACCCGGCGCCGCTGCACAACTACCAGGACTACTATACCTTCGTCACCGATGACTTCCGTCCCAAGCCGGTCTATGTGGCGGTGCAGGAGTACACGCGGAGGTAGGGGCAAGTGGGTAAGTATGCAAGTAGGCAAGTATACAAGTGGGGGGCGGTGGCTGCGCTGGCTGCTGCTGGCCGTGCGGGCGCTGCTGGCCGTGCTAGTGCTGTTGGCCGTGCTAGTGCTGCTGGCCGCGCTGGCTGCGGCTGGCCATGCTGGCGTTGTTGGCCGCGTTGGCTGCGGCTGGCCATGCTGGCGCTGTTGGCCGTGCTGGCGCTGCTGCTGGCGGGGTGTGGGAGCTCACGCGACGCGCTCGACCTGGTGCTGGAGGCAGGGGTGCTGCGGGTGGGGATGGACGCCAGCTACCCGCCGTTCGAATATGTGGATGGGGAGGGCAACCTGGTCGGGTTCGATGTGGAGCTGGCCCGTGAACTGGCGGCGCGGCTGGGCCCGCTGATCGAGGCCGAGGGGCGAGACGATTCAACCCGCGAGGTGCAGGCGCAGTTCGTCGCCAACCTCTCCTACGACGGCCTCTACGACGCCCTGACCGCCGGGCAGGTGGACGTGGTCATCTCGGCCCTCTATGTGGACCCCACGCGTATGGCCGATTTCTCCTACTCGACCGTCTACTTCGACGCCGGGCAGGTGCTGGTGGTGGCCCAGGGGACGAGCGGCATCACTGGGATGGAGGACCTGGCGGGACGGAGGCTGGCGGTGGAGTTCGGCAGTGAGGGGGACATGGTGGCGCGGACTTGGGCGCGTCGCCTGGTCGGGCTGACCGTGCTCTCCTGCGGTAGCGCCGACGAGGCGCTGGGGCGCGTGGCGACGGGGGAGGCGGACGCGGCGCTGGTGGATCATCTGTCGGCGCTGACGCGGGAGGACTTGCGCGTCGTCGGGGCGCCGGTGACGGCGGAACCCTACGCCGTGGCCGTGCGGCGCGAGAGCCGTGGGCTGCTGCGGCTGATCAATCGCGCCCTGGCGGATATGCAGGCCGACGGCACGCTGGCGGCGCTGGAACGGCGCTGGTTCTATCCCCAGCCATAACCGCCCCGCGGGGTAACTGCCTACCGTCCGCGGCGCCGAGCCCTCACCCCACCCCCCTACCCCCGCCCCTCTCCCGCCCGGCGGGAGAGGGGCGGGGGCCAGGGGGCGGGGTGAGGGGCCGGCACACCGGCCCTGCCAGCACCAGGCCTGGTAA
>DAOTYW010000323.1:0-7861 GCA_034434755.1 Anaerolineae bacterium
CGCCGGCTCACCGAGGGCGGCGCCGACAGCAGCCCGCTCTTCTCGCCGGACGGCCGCTGGGTGCTCTTCCACCGCGAACTGCCGCCCGGCCCCTCTGGCCTGGGCCGCTTCGAGCTACGGGTGGTCGGCGTGGACGGCGCGGGGGAGCAGCGCGTTGTCGGGCCGGACGACCTGCCGACCGAGATCGGCACGCCGATGGGATCGGAGACCCCCGTGCCGCTCGACACGCTGCCGCTGCAGGTAGCCTGGCTGCCGGACAGCCGCCACATTGCCTTCAACACCTTCATCAACGTGGAGGGCGGGCTGGCCACCCACGACGACCTGTGGCAGTTCGACCTGCAGACGGGCGCGTTAACGCGCATTTTGGACGAGGGCGGGGGCGGTGCGTTCGCCTTCTCGCCCGACGGCGCCCGCCTCGTCGTCGCCAGCCCCACGGCGGTGACAATGATGAACGCCGACGGCAGCGACCGGCGCACGCTGGTCCGCTTCGACTTCGTCAACACCGCCAGCGAGTACGCCTACCAGCCCAGGCCCGTCTGGGCGCCCGACGGGTCCTATGCCCTGGTCGCCGTCTCGTCGGCGGAGCCGTTCGGCGCGGCGCCGACCGTCAGCCTCTGGCGGCTGCCGCTGACCGGCGACGCCGTCCTCCTGGCCACCCTGCCCGGCAACTTCCTATCCTGCAGCATGGAGGATCGGCTCTGGTCGCCCGACCGGACGCGCATCGCCTACACCGTCGCGACGGCGACGGACGAGCCTGGCGCGCGCGAGCTGGTCGTGGCGAACGCCGACGGCAGCGCGCCGGTCATCTATGCCCATGGGGTGCTGGACTTCCTCGGCTGGACGCCAGACAGCCGGCACTTCGCCTTCTGGCAAGGCCGTCCGGGCGAGGTCTACCGGGGGGCGGTCGGCGAGCCGCCGCAGCGGCTGGTGCCGGCGGAAGAGGCGGAGCGCATCCGCTTGTTGCGCTGGGCCGACGGGGAGACCTTTGGCTACGTGGTCGGCGAGGGGCCGTTCAGCTACTGGATCGGGCGCGTCGGCGGGGCGAGAAGCGCCGTGGCGACCAGCAACGACAGCTTCGCTCAATTCGACCTGTGGAGGTAACTGCCTACCATCCGCGACGCTGGGCCCTCACCCCACCCCCTACCCCCTTGCGGGAGAGGGGAGGGGGTAGGGGGTGGGGTGAGGGCCAGAGGGCAACGAACCTGCGGGAGGGTGAACAGGATGTCGAATGGTTACGGATCCGGGATGCAGAGCACGTCGCCGACGCGGATGTAGTTCAGGTTGAGGATGTTGTTGCACTCGGCGATGCGCCACATGCTCACCCCGAAGCGCAGGGCGATGCTGTAGAGAGTGTCGCCGCTGACGACGGTGTAGTACTGCACGCACGTACAGGCGGGCGGCGGCGGGCCGAACTGCCGCTCGCAGACCCGTCCGGGCGGCAGGGTGGCATAGGCGTCCGGGATCGCCAGCACCTGGCCGGGGTGGATCAGGTTCGGGTTGACAATGCCGTTCTGGGTAGCGATGGCCCACGGGTCGACACCGTAGGCGCGGGCGATGCAGAACAGGGTCTCCCCGTGGCGGACAGTGTGGTTACCCAGGACGTTCCACTCCAGCGGTGCGGCAGCGACGGGCTGCAGGACGACGGTCAGGAACAGCAGAGCAGCGATGATCGGGATCGCTCTTTTCACTGCACACCTCCTTTCGAAGAGCCGGGGCAAGAAACGAACACGCTACAGTCATTATATAGCAAGAGGGGGAAAATGGCAAAACGGCTTTCTGTGCTCGATGCGGACCGCTGCGTGGGCTGTCAGGCGTGCATGTTCGCCTGCGCCCGCCGACTGGGCCATGGCGGGCTGGCCGGATCATGCATCGGCGTGCGCTCGGCGGGTGGGATGCGGCGCGGCTTCACCGTGGTCGTCTGCCGGGCCTGCCCTGACCCGCCCTGCGTCCGCGTCTGCCCCACCGACGCGCTGACCGCCCGCCCCGGCGGTGGCGTCCACCTGCGCCACGAGCTGTGCATTGGCTGCGGCAACTGCGTCCAGGCCTGCCCGTTGCGGGCGGTTTTCTGGGACCGCGCCCAGGGCAAGCCGCTGATCTGCGTCTACTGCGGCGCCTGCGCCGCCTGCTGCCCCTACGAGGTCATCGCCCTGGAGGAGGTGTGAGGATGCTCAAGGACGACCCGCTGCCTCGCGTGCTGATCGTTGACCTGGCCCGCCGCCGCTCGTGGGTCGAGGAACGGCCCGACCTGTTCGCCGAGGGCCTGGGCGGGGCCGGGGTGGCGATCCGCCTGCTGGAGGAGGAGTGCCCGCCCGGAGCCGACCCGCTCGGCGCGGAGAACCCGATCATCCTGGCCGTCGGTCCGCTGGTGGGCCTGTTCCCGCTGGCCTCCAAGACGGTGGCGATGTTCAAGTCCCCCCACACCGGCAATCTGGGCGAGAGCCACGCTGGCGGGCGCAGCGCCGTCTCTATCCGCCTGGCCGGCTACGGGGCGATCGTCATCCGCGGAGCCAGCCCGACCCCCGTCTATCTGGTCGTGGACGGGGGGCAGGTACACTTCCGCGACGCCTCGGCGCTGTGGGACATGCGCTCCAGCTACACCGTCGGCGCGGTGATCCGCGACCGCGAAGGGGGTTCGGGCACGCGGACGATCATGCGCATCGGGCGGGCCGGCGAACGGGGGGTTTCCTACGCCTGCGTCATCACCGAGACCTACCGGCACTTTGGGCGGCTGGGGCTGGGGGCGGTCTTCGGCAGCAAGAAGCTCAAGGCGCTGGTCGTCTCCGGCGACCGCGCCCTGCCCGTCGCCGACCGGCGGGGCTACCGCGCCGCCTACGACGCCATCTTCCGCGCTGCCACCGCATCGCCGCTGATGCAGAAGTACCACCAGCTCGGCACCGCCATGAACATCCTCCCGCTGAACGAGATCGGCGCCCTGCCGACGCGCAACCTCCAGCAGGGCCGCTTCGAGGGAGCGGAGGCGATCTCCGGCGAACACCTGGCCGAGAACTACCTGGGCCGCCGCCTGGCCTGCGCCCACTGCCCGGTCGCCTGCATCCACCTGGCCACCCTGCGCACCCCCTACCCGAACGACCCCTATTTCTACAAGACGACCATGCTCGGCTACGATCACGAACCGATCTACGCCCTGGGCAGCATGCTCGGCGGTTCGGACGTGGCCGGGATGTTCCAGTTGCTGGACGAGGCCGAGGTGCAGGGGCTGGACGTGATGTCCACCGGGGTGACGCTGGCCTGGGCCACCGAGGCGTTGCAGCGCGGACTGATCTCCACCGCCGAGACGGACGGGCTGGCGCTGGCCTGGGGCGACTATCCGGCCTACGTCGAGGCGTTGCAGCGGATCGTCACCCAGCCGAACGATTTCTACCGCGCACTGGCGCGGGGGGTGGAGCACGCTGCTGCGCGCTACGGCGGCGCCGATTTCGCCCTGGCCTGCGGCGGCCACGAGATGGCCGGCTACCACACCGGCCCCGGCGGCTATCTGACCTATCTGACCGGGGCGCGGCACAGTCACCTGGACAGCGCCGGCTACAGCTTCGACCAGAAAGCCGCCGCCCAGGGGGAGACGCTCACGCCGGAGTCCGTCGCCGAGGCGCTGCTGCAGGAGGAGCGCTGGCGACAGGTGCTGGCCAGCCTGGTCGTCTGCTTCTTCGCCCGCGGCATCTACACGGCGGAGACGGTGCAACAGGCGCTGGCGGCGGCCGGCTGTGAGCGCAGCGCCGGTGAGCTGGCGCGGCTGGGCGAGGAGACCCTGCGCCGCAAGAACGCCTTCAAGCGGCGCGAGGGCTTCGACCCCTCGGCGTTGCACATCCCCCGCCGCATCCTGGAAACCCCCACTCCGCTGGGCACGCTGGACGAGGAGTTCCTGCGGCGGGCCATCGCCCATTTCCAGGCCGGCGCCAGCCCCGCCCGGCAGACGGAACCCGGAGAGCAATGAACGACCAACCCAATCCCCCAAGCGAGACATGCGAACCGACCTGGACCTTCCGCGGCTACCACCTCGAACCGTCCCACTTCGTCACCGCCATGGCCCATTTCTATCGCGGCGAGGTGCAACGCTCCAACACCTGGCGCAGCCGGCTGGACGCGACGACTAACTGGGCGGTGATCACCGTCGCGGCGGCGCTGACCTTCTCCTTCAGCGCGGCGGCCAACCCCCACTTCGTCCTCCTGCTGGTCTTCATGCTGGTACTGACCTTCCTGTACATCGAAGCGCGCCGTTACCGCTACTACGTGCTGTGGTACTACCGCGTGCATCTGATGGAGACCGATTTCTTCGCCGCCATGCTCGCCCCGCCCTTCCGTCCCTCGTCCGACTGGGCCGACCGGCTGGCCGATAGCCTGCTCCATCCCCATTTCCCGATCACCCGCTGGGAAGCGGTCGGGCGGCGCTTCCGGCGCAACTACGTCTGGCTGATCAGCCTGCTGCTGATCAGTTGGGCAGCCAAGCTGGCCCTCCATCCCCATCCGGCGGCGGACCTGGTGACAGTGATGAGCCGGGCAGCCATCGGCGGGTTGCCTGGCCCGTGGGTCGTCGCCGCGGTCGGCGCGATCTACGTGTCGCTGTGCGCGATGGCCCTGCTGGCATCGGTGGCCCCGACGCAGCGGGAACGGCTGCCGCACCTGCTGCGCTGGCTGTACGGGGTGGGTCGGCGGGCGGGCGGGCCGGCGACGCCCATGCCGCGTCCGCAGGAACGGCTAGCCATCGTCATCACTGAACACGGACGGGAGGTGGCCAGACGGCTGCTGGACGAGCTGAGGCGCGGGGTGACCGAGCTACAGGGCACCGGCATGTACACCGGCCAGCCGCGCGATGTGCTCCTCTGCGCCGTGACCAACGTCCAGGTGGCCCATATGGAAGAGATTGTCTACCGGACCGATCCTGGCGCGTTCGTCGTCGTCAGCCCGGTGGAGGAGGTGCGGGGG
Source organism: Anaerolineae bacterium (assembly GCA_034434755.1). GTDB lineage: Bacteria > Chloroflexota > Anaerolineae > B4-G1 > DUEL01 > DAOTYW01. The sequence continues at coordinate 4,942 of DAOTYW010000323.1, forward strand.
CGCGGTTTCCGTCCGTTCGAAGCTCCCAGTTGACCGCCGGCGGTGCCGCTTTCACTGCCTACTCTCCCGCAGGTTTGGGCGCAGTGCGCCGGCAAGGGTGGCTCGTCCTGTTGTCAGTCACTTTCTGACCTGCGGGAGGGTAGCCGGGTAAAGAAGACCGCCGCCCGATGGAGGCGGCGGTCGGTGCGTGAGGTGCGCGGCCTAATGTCTCGATCCACAACCCGCGCACGAACCGGAGCTGCATGAGCTACAGGAAGCTCCCGTTCCGGCGACGCTCTTCCCGCCGCTGATCGCCGAGAAGAGCGAGAGCGCCCGGCAGGTGCGCTCGCTGCCGCAGGCCGGGCAGGTGATCGGCGCGTCGGCTTTCGCCATCGGGCGCAGGGTGCTGAAGCGGTTCTGACACTCCTGACAGCAGTACTCGTACAGTGGCATCTCCTCACCTCGCCCCCTATTCTAACCCGGTCTGCGGTGGAGGTCAAGGGCGGATTTCCCTGCTGGAGGAACCGCCTGCCGTCGTGCGCTTGACAACTGCCTCACACCCGGCTATCATTCCGCCCATGACCACCGACGAACGACCGCTGATCCTGGTGACCAATGACGACGGCATCCGCTCTCCCGGCCTGCGCGCCGCTGTCCAGGCCGTGCTGGAACTGGGCGACGTGCTGGTTGCCGCACCCTGCCAGCAGTGGTCTGGCGCCAGCCGCTCCCTGCCGACCAGTTCCAGCGGCGTCATCCAGGCGCACCCGCTGGAGGTCGCCGGGCGAACGGTGACGGGTTTCTGCGTGGACGGCACGCCCGCCCAGGTCGTCCTCCACGCCCTGCTGGAGCTGGTCCCGCGCCGGCCCGCCCTGCTGGTCGTGGGGATCAACTATGGCGAGAACCTGGGCGCCGACGTGACCATCTCCGGCACCATCGGCGCGGCGCTGCAGGGAGCCAGTTGCGGCCTCGCGGCCCTGGCCGTCTCCCTGCAGACGCCGCCGGAGACCCACACGGCGCCTTCCGACGATGTGGATTTCAGCGCTGCGATCCACTTCACCCGTCTCTTCGCCCGCCGCTTACTGACGGTTGCCCTGCCTTTCGACGTGGACGTGCTCAAGGTAGACTTGCCCGCCGAGGCCACCCCGCAGACCCCCTGGCGGCTGGTTCGCGTCTCCCGCCAGACCTACTACCGCCCGCTCAAGCCGCTGCGCGACGACCTGGCCACGCCGGGACGAGTGGGCTATCGGGCCCACTGCGACCCGCTGGCGGTAGAGCGGGATTCGGACATCGCCGTGCTGGCGGTGGAGCGGGTGGTCGCCGTGACGCCGCTGAGCCTGGACCTCACTGCGCGGGCCGATCTGGGGCAGGTGGAGGAATTGTTGAGGCGGTAGGGCGGGCCGCTGGCCCGCCCTACTATGACGGACATGCGACGTTTCTTCATCCTCTCATTGGGTTGCCCGAAGAACACGGTGGACGCGCAGGGCATGGCCACGCTGCTGGGGCGAGCTGGCCTCCGCGCCGTGGCCGATCCGCGCCGGGCCGACCTGTTGATCGTCAATACCTGCGGGTTCATCGAGGCGGCGCGGCAGGAGTCGCTGGCCGTCCTGCGCGAGCTGGCCGCTGACAAGCGCCCGGACCAGGCCCTGCTGGTCGCCGGCTGCTGGTCGCAGCGCGATCCGCAGGCGATCCTGGCCGCCGTGCCAGGGGTGGATGGGCTGATCGGCGCGCGGCGCTGGATGGACGTAGTCGAAGCAGCCCATCGCCTGGCCGACCCTGGCCATCGCCGCCCGCTGGTGCTGCTCTCCCGGCGCGCCGCCGCGCCGGACGACGTGCCGGCGGTGGCGATCCAGGGCCCCACCGCCTACTTGAAGATCGCCGACGGCTGCAGTCGCGGCTGCGCCTTCTGCGCCATCCCGCTGATCAAAGGTCCTGCTGTCAGCCGCCCGCCCGAACGCGTGCTCGACGACGCCGCCTTCGCCGTCGCCCAGGGCGCCCGCGAGCTCGTCCTCATCGCCCAGGACACCACCGCCTACGGGCGCGACCTGGGTCTGGAGGACGGGCTGGCTGCGCTGCTGGAGCGGATGGTTGAGCGGCTGGGGGAGGAGGTCTGGATCCGCGTCATGTACGGCTTCCCCGGCGGCATCACTCCCCGGCTGATGGAGCGGCTCGCCAGCCGCCCGGTGCTGCCCTACCTCGACCTGCCCCTCCAGCACGCCCACCCGGCGGTGCTGCGGCGCATGCGCCGCCCGGCGGACGTGGACGAGGTGCGGCGGACGGTGGCCACGTTGCGCCGGCGCGTCCCCCAGATCGTCATCCGCACCACCTTCATCGTCGGCTACCCCGGCGAGACGGAGGAGGAGTTCGCCGCGCTGGTGGACTTCGTGCGCGAGATGGCCTTCGACCGGGTGGGGGTGTTCACCTACTCGCACGAGGCCGGCACCGTCGCCGCCGAGCTGCCCGATGACGTGCCGCCGCCGGTGAAAGAGGCGCGCTATGCCCGGCTGATGGAGACGCAGCAGCCGATCTCCCTGGAACGGAACCGCGCCCTGGTCGGCCAGGTGCTCGACGTGCTCGTGGAGGGGCAGGGGGACGGGCTGATCGTGGGCCGCAGCCGCCGCGACGCGCCGGAGATCGACGGCCTGGTGCTGGTGGAAGGAGAAGCCGCCGTGGGCGCGATCCTCCCCGTGCGCATCACCGGCGCGCTGGAGTACGACCTGATCGGGAAGATCGGCCGGGATTGACCCATCTCCGTACGCTTGCCCTATCGGCGTTGTCCGCTCCCATCCCTGGGTGAGCCTGGCCAGTCACCCCTCCTCGGCGGGGACGGAGTGTTGGAATGCGATCTACTGACTCCACTGAAAAAAGGTAGCGCCTTGGCACCTCATGCAAGTGTGGTACAATAACGCCACGCATTGTTGAGGGGATCTGTATGTTTCGCAAT
>DAOTYW010000324.1:0-1744 GCA_034434755.1 Anaerolineae bacterium
ATTGCGAAACATACAGATCCCCTCAACAATGCGTGGCGTTATTGTACCACACTTGCATGAGGTGCCAAGGCGCTACCTTTTTTCAGTGGAGTCAAACGTCCACGGCCAAGACAGCGGTGGGGCTTGCCGTGGCGGCCACAACAGGCGTGCGGTCGGTGGCAAAACGATCTCCCGCAGGTTTAGTGGCGGTGACTGAAGTGCTCATGCCACTTCTCCATGAAAAGGTCCGCATATTTCTCCACCAGTTCCCTGATCTGGCGGAGTTCTCTCGAAATATAACCGACTTCCTAAGCCAACGTCACTGGTGAACGCCAGAACCTGGCCGCGTTTTCGGCTGTTTCCACGTGGATGTGAGGCGTCTCCTGGCCCTCTCGGCTGAAGAAGAAGAAACGGTGTGGGCCGATCTTCAGAACCGTGGGCATAGAGATGCCTCTTCCCTCAACAACGCCGTCTACCTTGTCCCCAGCACGTTGTGCAGCGCATCGCAGGCCGGGCAGGAGCCGCCGGGGCGGATGATCGCGTAGCCGTTCTGCGGGTCGCCGGGGATCGCCTGCAGGTAATCCACGTTCCAGACGATGATGACGCGCACCATGCCGGTGTTGGCGCTGATCTGGGCGGCCTCGGCCAGCCAGGCGGCCTGCTCGCTGTTGTCGTTGCCGCAGGCCCAGGAGAAGTTGGACGGGAAGGGTTCGACCCCCTCCTGGGAGGCATAGCCCATCTCGGTGTAGAAGAGCTGGCGCGAGCCGCGGAAGATGTTGTAGTAGAGCTCGGTCTGCGGCAGGAAGTACCATGAGTGATGGGTGCTGCCGGTGGGGTGGCCGCTGCGGGCCGATGGCGAGGTGGCCCCGGCGTTGTGGTGGGCGCCGATGTAGTCCATGCAGTTAGCCGCGCCGGCGTTGTACATCCCCTCGACCCACGGCTGGTCGTCGCAGCCGCCCGGGCCGCAGCCGCCGAAGTAGCCGGTGGGGGCAGGGGCGGCGCTGATGACCAGCGTGTTCGGGTTGGCCGCCTTGATCGCGCTGTAGGCGGCGCAGAGCAGGCGGGTGTAGGCCGCCGGGTCAATGAAGCCGCTTTGCCACTCGCGGTCAATGTTCGGCTCGTTCCAGACCTCGATGGCGTCGGCGCCGGCGGCGGCGATGCCGGCGACCCAACTAGCGACGCTGCCCTCGAAGCCTGGCTGGGTGACCATGGTGGCGGGGCCGAGGGCGCTGATCTGGATGCGGAAGCCCTGGGCGTGGGCGGCGGCGATGACGCCGGAAGCGTCGTCGGGGTAGCGCACCTGCGCCTTGGCCCAGGTCATGCCGGCGTAGTGCATCAGGCTGGCGTAGGGGAAGCTCATGTCGCGGACGTGGCCGCCCAGCTCGAAGTTGCCGCGGGCGATCGGGGCCGGGGCAGCGGCTACCTGGCCGGCGCGGATCACCACCGTCACCTCACCGCCGGGGATCGGTGTGCTGCCGACCTGTAGCTTCCACAGGCCGGTGAAGTTGCCGGAGTCCTGCGGCGCGGTCAGGTTGACACTGACGTCCACCGTCTGTCCAGCCGCCACAGCGCCAACCGGAACGCTGGAGGTGGAGCCCATCTGCGTCCCGCTGGCGAAGACCAGGACGGTATCGGCCGGCCAGTCGCAGGTGCCGCTGTTACGCAGCCGCCAGGTCTTGACGAAGGCCTCGTTGTTGTCGAAGTGCGTCCCATCCGGCACGGTCACATCGGTGACGAAGGCCGCCTGCATACAGGCGGCTGCCGC
>DAOTYW010000325.1:0-3791 GCA_034434755.1 Anaerolineae bacterium
GGCTCGCTGTGGGCGCGGCCGGCGTGGGGGACGTATTGGACGTGGGAGCCGCGCCTGACGATCTCGGCCGTGCAACTGCTGATCTACATCTCCTACGTCATGCTGCGCGCGGCGATCGAGAACCCGCAGCAGAAAGCGCGCTTCGCCGCCGTCTACGGCATCGTCGCCTTCGTCACCGTGCCGCTCTCCTGGTTCGCCATCCGCTGGTGGCGCACCATCCACCCGGACATCCTGACCGGCGGAGAGGGCATGGCGCTCACGGCCAGGATGGTGCACACGCTGCTGGTATCGCTAGGGGCGTTCACCCTGCTGTACTTCACCCTGCTACAGCAGCGCGTGCGACTGGAGGGAGCGGCTGATGCGCTGGCTGGCTTGAAAGAACGCCTGTCGCCTGTCGTCTATCGCTCATCGCGGATCGCGGATCGCGGATCGCTCATCGCTGATCGCTGAACGCTCATCGCGGAGGAGGTTATCCGATGTCCTATATGATCGCGGCCTATGCTGTTTTCTGGGCGTTTACCTTTGTGCTGGTCTTTTCCATTTGGGCGCGGCAGCGGCGCATCGAGCGGCAGATCGTTGCCCTGCAGGCGGACTTGAGGGCGCAGGAAGCCCGGCAATAGGCACACGAACAACCGTCGGCGGAGATTGACCATCGTCCGAAAGCTCCCGGAGGACAATGGCAGTCCACGCACCGTGTGGATGGGTAGCAGGTCGCCAGGCCAGCCTGGCACGGGCGCAGGCCCGTGCGCGGTGATTGGGCGAGCCGGCACGACACGCTTGGCAGCCCCATCGAAATGGGGTACAATACGCCAGGGATATGGACGGCACACTGCTCAACAACCGCTACCGACTGGTAGAACTGATCGGTTCGGGCGGGATGGCGGTGGTGTACAAGGGGGTGGACATGCTGCTCCACCGCCCCGTCGCCATCAAGATCCTGCGCGAAGCATACGCCAGCGATCCGGCGTTTATGGCCCGCTTCCAACAGGAGGCGCGGGCGGCGGCGCAACTGGACCACCCCAACGTAGTCACGGTCTACGATGTGGGCCAGGACGGCCCCTGGCACTACATCGTGATGGAGTACGTCGCCGGCGAGGACCTGAAGTCGTTGATCCGCCGCGAGGGGGTGTTCAGCGTCGAACGGGCGGTGGACATCGCCCTGCAGATCGCCGCCGGCGTCGGCCACGCCCACAAGTCCGGCATCATCCACTGCGACATCAAGCCACAGAACGTGCTGGTGACGGCCGATGGCGTGGTCAAGGTCACCGACTTCGGCATCGCCCGCGCCCTCTCCGCCTCCGGCCTGACCGACTCGCAGGTGGTCTGGGGCAGCCCGCTCTATTTTGCGCCCGAACAGGCGGCCGGGGAGCGGCCCACGCCGGCCTCCGATGTCTACAGCATCGGCGTGGTGCTGTACGAGATGCTGGCCGGGGCGCCGCCCTTCCAGGCGGAGAAGGCTACCGCCCTGGCGCTGATGCACATGCGCGAGGAACCGCCGCCGCTCTCCGCCCGCAATCCCCGCGTGCCGCCGCAACTGGAGTGGCTCGTCCGCAAGCTGCTGGCGAAGGAACCCGCCGCCCGCTATCGGACGGCGGAGCAGGTGGCGATCGTGTTGCAGCAGTACCGGGCGCAGGGCGCCCAGGCGACCGGCATCTACCCACTGCCCGCGGGGGCCGGCTGGCTGGCCTCCCCTGCGCCGACCCGCCCTCAGCCCGCCCAACCCGCCGAACCGTCCGGGCCCGACTGGCGCACCTGGCTGCTGGGAGCGGTCGCCACGCTTGCCGTGGTCGGCCTGATCCCCCTCTGGGCGCTGGTCTACCGCGCCTGGAACCGCTCCAACGCACTGCCGACCGCCCCGCCGTTCGCCACTGCCACCGCCACCGTCGCGCTGGTGCCGGTGCCCAACGTCCAGGGCCAGTTGTGGGAGCAGGCGCGGGGGACCGTCGAGGCGGCGGGGCTGCGCTTCGTCCTGGAGGAGCAGTCCGGCGCAGTCGCGCCGGAGGGGACCATCGTCCGCCAGGAGCCGCCGGCGGGCCAGATGGTGCCGCTCGGTTCGGAACTGCAGCTGTACATCGCCGGCCCCCCGGCGCAGGTGGTGATGGTCAGCATGGTCGGAGCGCCGGTGGAACAGGCACGCTCCGTGCTCGAAGGGGCCGGGCTGCAGATCGTCGAGCTGCCGATCTGGAGCACGTTGCCGGTCAACACGGTCATCGCCCAGGAGCCGGCGCAGGGAGTGATGGTGCGCGCCGGCGACTTCGTCACCCTGACCATCAGCGGCGGCAGCGCCGTGCCGATCGAGATCGGGGCCAACTTCAACAACCTGGTGCTCCTCGAACGGGCCGAACTGCTGCAGTCCCGCTTCCACCCCGGCGAGATCCTCTCCATCTCCCTGCGCTGGCAGGCGCTGACGCCCATCGCGGCCCGCTACGTCGTCTTCGTCCACCTGATCGGCCCGGGCGGCAACCTGGTCGCCCAGGAGGATGTCGAACCGCTGCGGGGCGCCCAGCCCACGGACACGTGGACGCCGGGGATGAGCCTGTGGGACCCTCATCAGGTGCGCCTGCCCGACGGCATCCCGCCGGGCCTCTACCAGGTGCGGGCCGGCATGTACCCATCCGGCCAGCCGGAGGTCCGCTTGCCGGTGCTCGACCCCGGGCGGGCCACCGTGCAGTCGAACAGCTTGCTCATCGCCGAGATCGAAGTGGCTCCCTAGCGGCGCGTTCTAACGGATTTCTTGCATCGTTCATGGATAATTTCTGGTATAATGAGTGGTGTGGACGGCGGCTTTGCCCGCCGTGGGAGGTTTTGAGGTGAATTCACGTTTCCGAGGCAGTACGTTCATCACCCTGCTGCTGCTGGCAGCGGCGGTGTTCCTGGTCTATAGCCTGATCAACCAGGCCCAGGGCCCGCAACAGGTGCCGATCAGCGAGGTCGCTGCCCAGATGCAGGCGGGGAATGTTCAGCGGATCGTCGTCACGGGCGATCAACTGACCGTCCATTTGCGCACCGGCGAACAGCTTCGTTCAACCAAGGAGGCGAACGCGACGGTTTCCGAGCAGTTGCGCGATTTCGGCGTCACCCCCGAACAACTGGCTGCGGTGCGCATCGAGGTGGCCGAGGCGCTCGACTGGGGCACGCTCCTCAGCACCGGCACGATGCTGCTGGTGGTGGTGATCGTTTTCATCGGCGGCTATTTCTTCCTGCGCCAGTTCCAGGGGGCCAACAACCAGGCCCTGGCCTTCGGCAAGAGCCGCGCCCGCCTCTACAGCAGCGATCAGCCAGCGGTCACCTTCGACGACGTGGCCGGGGTGGAGGAAGCGAAAGAGGAACTGTGGGAAGTGGTCGAGTTCCTCAAGGAGCCGCAGAAGTTCATCCAACTGGGCGCGCGCATCCCCAAGGGCGTGCTGCTGATGGGCGCGCCGGGGACCGGCAAGACCCTGCTGGCGAAGGCGGTCGCCGGCGAGGCCGGGGTGCCGTTCTTCAGCATCTCCGGCTCCGACTTCGTTGAGATGTTCGTCGGCGTCGGCGCCTCGCGCGTGCGCGACCTCTTCGAGCAGGCCAAGCAGAATGCGCCCTGCATCATCTTCGTCGACGAGATCGATGCCGTCGGCCGCCACCGCGGCGCCGGCCTGGGCGGCGGCCACGACGAGCGTGAGCAGACATTGAACCAACTTTTGGTGGAGATGGACGGTTTCGAATCCAACGAGGGCGTAATCCTGATCTCGGCCACCAACCGCCCCGACGTCTTGGACCCCGCCCTCCTCCGCCCGGGCCGGTTCGACCGCCGCGTG
>DAOTYW010000326.1:0-4519 GCA_034434755.1 Anaerolineae bacterium
GACGCGGCCGTCGTGGCCGGGAACGTCCACGGCAACCCCAACCTGGCCTACATGCTCAACGGCGCGACGGTCGGCCAGGGCATCGTGGTCAAGAAGCGCGGCGAACCGCCGGTCTTCCTGCACATCGCTATCGAGCGGGAAGAGGCGGCCCGCAGCGGCCTGCGGCTGGTCAACCTCGGCCAGTATCACTTCACCGCCATCCTGCGCGAGAAAGGCAACATGCTGGACGCGCGCGTCGAGCTCTACCGGCGCATCTTCGCCGACCTGGACGTGCGCGGCGACGTGGGTTTCTACGGCATGGCCGACCAGGGCCAGGCCTACGTCTTCCTCCAGGCGCTGCAGGCCGCTCTGCCCGACATCCGCGTGCGCGGCGAGGTCGAGCGCGGCCTCTTCGAGACCGCCCGCGAGACGAAGGACGCGGCGGAAGTGGCGCAGATCCGCGAGTCCGCCCGCCTGACCTGCGAGGTGATGGCCGAGACCGTCGAGTTCCTGCGCGGCCACCGCGTCCAGGACGAGACGCTGCTCACCGCCGACGGCGCCCCGCTGACCGTCGGCGCGGTCAAGCGGCACATCCACCGCCTGCTGGCCGAGCGGCGCATGGAGGATCCCGACGGGGTGATCTTCGCCATCGGGCGGGACGCCGGCGTGCCGCACAGCAAGGGCAATCCCAACGATCCCATCCGCCTGGGCCAGACGATCGTCTACGATCTGTTCCCCCGCCAGGCCGGCGGCTATTTCTTCGACTGCACGCGCACCTACTGCCTGGGCTACGCGCTGCCGGAGGTGGAGCAGGCCTATCAGGACGTGTCGGACTGCGTGGACGCGGTCATCGCTGCCGCGCAGGTGGGAGCGGAGACGCGCGCCCTCCAGCGGCTCTCCTGCGAGTTCTTCGAGGCGCGCGGCTACCCCACCATCGCCAGCGACCCGCAAACCGAGGAAGGGTACGTACACGCCATCAGCCACGGGCTGGGCCTGGCTGTGCACGAGGAGCCCTCGTTCCCCGATGTCCCCAGCAACACCCGCACCCTCAAACCAGGCCACGTCTTCACCGTCGAGCCGGGGCTGTACTACCCCAACCGAGGCTACGGCGTGCGCATCGAGGACGTGGTCTGGCTGGACGAGACGGGAGCGGTGCACAACCTGACCGGGTTGCCGAGGGAGCTGGTGGTGAGTATGAGTGGGTAGTGGTCAGTGGGTAGTGGGTAGTGGTCAGTGGGTAGTGGGCAACCTACTACCTACTACCCGCTGCCCACTGACCACTGACCACTGACCACTACCCACTGACCACTACCCACTAGCTATGGAGACTCCTATCCTTGACCTGTCCATTGTCATGCCGGTCTACAACGAGGCGGGCAATCTGCCGGCGTTGCATGCGGAGCTGACGGCGGCGCTGCAGCCGCTGGGCCGCTCCTACGAGATCGTCGCTGTGGAGGACGGCAGCAGCGACGACAGCCTGGAGGTATTGCGCCGCCTGCAGGCCGACGACCCGCACCTGCGCATCGTCCGCTTCCGGCGCAACTTCGGCCAGACCGCCGCCTTCGCCGCCGGCTTCGACCACGCCCGCGGACGGGTGGTGGTGACGATAGACGCCGACGGCCAGAACGACCCCGCCGACATCCCCCGCCTGCTGGCGGTGATGGAGGAGGGGGATTACGACATCGTCAGCGGCTGGCGGCGCGAGCGCCAGGAGCCGTTCATCACCCGCCGCCTGCCCTCCATCGTCGCCAATCGGCTCATCTCCCGCACCACCGGCATCCGCCTGCACGACTACGGCTGCTCGCTGAAGGCCTACCGCGCCGAGGTGGTCAAGAATGTCCACCTCTACGGCGACCTGCACCGCTTCATCCCCGCCCTGGCCGGCTGGATGGGCGTGCGGGTGGCGGAAGTGGAAGTCAACGACCGCCAGCGCGTCTACGGCAAGTCCCACTACGGCCTCTCGCGCACCGTGCGCGTCCTGCTCGACCTGTTCACCGTCGGTTACCTGCTCAGCTTCTCCTCGCGCCCGATCCAGCTCTTCGGCCTGATCGGCCTGGGATTGGGCAGCGCGGGCGGGTTGATCGGGCTGTACCTGGCGGGGGCCAAGATCGTCCACGGCATCCTGGAGGGCGAGGCGGGCTTCCGCGCCTACCGCATCGGCACCAGTCCCTGGCTCACGCTGGCCGTCCTGCTGATCGTCCTCGGCGTCCAGTTCGTCGTCCTGGGACTGCTGGCGGAGGTCATCACCCGCACCTACCACGAGGCGCAGAACAAGCCCACCTACGCCGTCCGCGAGGTGATCGAGCCACGATGAGCCGCGTACTCGTGATCGGCATAGACGGCGGGACGCTCGACCTGCTCCGCCCATGGGCCGAGGAGGGGCTGCTCCCTCACCTGGCCCGCCTGATGGACGAGGGAGCGTGGGGCCCGCTGGAGTCCACCCTCCCGCCGGTGACCTCCCCCGCCTGGCCGTCATTCGCTACCGGCAAGAACCCCGGCAAGCATTCGGTGTTCGACTTCATCCGCCCGCAGGGTGGGGAGTTCGACCTGGTCAACAGCACCTCGATCCAGGCGCGCACGCTCTGGCGCATCCTCTCCGACGCCGGGCGGCGGGTGGGGGTGATCAACGCGCCGGTGACCTACCCGCCCGAACCGGTCAACGGCTTCCTCATCGGTGGGCTGCTCTCGCCCCTCGGCGGCCGCTTCACCTACCCCGACGGTCTCCTGGAGCCGTACCGACAGGAGCTGGGGCCGTACCGTATCCTGCCGTCGGTACAATACAAGCCGGGGAACGAGGAAGCGTTCCTGGCCGACCTGCTCGACCTGGTCGAACAGCGACGACGTTACGCGCTGCGGCTGATGGCCGACCATCCGTGGGACTTCATGATGGTCCACTTCCAGTCCACCGACGTGCTCCAACACGGGCTGTGGAAGCTACTCGACCCCACGCATCCGCTGCACGACGCGCAGGCGGCGGCCCGCTTCGGCTCGACGATCCGTCAGGTGTTCCAGCGCATTGACGCCGCGGTCGGCCAGATGGCCGAACAAGCCGGGGACGAGGCGACGGTGATCGTGATGAGCGACCACGGCTTCGGGCCGCTGCACTGGGTGGTCAACCTCAACCTGGCCCTGTTGGACGCGGGGCTGCTGCAGCTTAGGCGGGACGCGCTGACCCGGCTGAAGGCGGCGCTGTTCCGCGCCGGGCTGACCCCCGCCGCCGCCTGGCGGGCCATCGAGCGGGTGGGGCTGCAGAACCTGGTCAACCGCGTCTCCCGTTCGACGCGCAACAAGGTGGTCGGTCGCTTCCTCTCGTTCGACGACGTGGATTGGTCGCGCACGCGGGCCTATTCCATCGGCCACGTCGGTCAGATTTATGTCAACTTGAAGGGACGCGAGCCGCACGGTATCGTCGAGCCGGGGGCGGATTACGAGGCAGCGCGCCAGCAGGTGATCGAGGCGCTGTCGGCGCTGCGCCACCCGCAGACCGGTCAGCCGCTGCTCGAGCGGGTCATCCCCGGCGAGCAGGCCGCCCACGGCCCGTATGCCGGGCGCGGGCCCGACCTGCACCTGGTGTTCGACGGCTACCGGGTCATCGCCTTCCCCCTGTTCGCTACCGACCATCGGCTGTTCACCCGCCAGATCCGCGGCGACTCCGGCTGTCACCGGCTGCACGGGCTGCTGATCGCCTGCGGGCCGGCGATCCGGCGCGGGCGCGCCGAGGGAGCGCGCATCCTCGACCTGGCCCCCACCATCCTCCACCTCATGGGACTGCCGGTACCGGACGACATGGACGGGCGCGTGCTGACGGAGCGGCTGACCCTCGACCGGCCGGTCGAGTTCGCTCGCGCCGCCGCGCCAGTGATCTCTGCCGAGGAGGGCCTCACCGCCGAGGAATCCGCCGAGGTCGAGTCCCGCCTGCGGGCGCTGGGGTATTTGGGGTGATGAGCGAGGAGCAGGAAGCAGGAAGCAAAGAAACAAGAAGCCAGGCACCTCACGCCTCACGCTTCACGTTTCACGCCTCACGCTTCACGCTCCTGCTTCTCCTGGCCGCCGCCTTCCTCTTCCGTCTCGCCCCCCTGGGCCGCACGGTGACCCCCGACGAGCCGGGCTGGGTCTACCGCGCGATCCACTTCGCCGACGCGCTGGCGGCGGGCGACCCCGGCGCGTCCCCCTTCACCGGCCACCCCGGCGTGACGACGATGTGGCTGGGCGCGCTGGGGGTGCAGCTGCAGCAGTGGCTCGACCCCGCTGGCAGCGCGGCGCACCTGGATTGGATCCGCCGCATGGCCTGGCTGGCCCCGGAGAACGGGGAGGCGTTCCGTCACTTGGCCTTCTTCCTTTCCGCGGGCCGCGTCGCCGTGGCGCTGGTGACGGTGCTGGGGCTGTGGGTCGCCTACCGGCTGGCTGCCCGCGCCTTTGACCGCCGCGTGGCGCTGCTGCTGGTGGGCTTGCTGGCCTTCGACCCGTTCCTGGTGGGCCACTCCGGCCTGTTGCACGTGGACGGCCTGCTGGCGACCTTCGTGCTGCTGGCCTTCCTGGC
>DAOTYW010000327.1:0-2890 GCA_034434755.1 Anaerolineae bacterium
GCCGGGCGGGAGAGGGGCGGGGGCCAGGGGGTGGGGTGAGGGGCCGGCACACCGGCCCTGCCAGCACCAGGCCTGGTAAAGGGTAGGCAGTTACCGCTAATCGTTGAAGGAGGGTGAAGATGGCCAGTGTGACCTATGAGCATGTGACCAAGCGGTACGGGGATGTGGTGGCGGTCAATGACCTGAACATCGAGATCGCCGACAAGGAGTTCCTCGTCTTCGTCGGCCCATCCGGCTGTGGCAAGTCCACCGCCCTGCGCATGCTGGCCGGTCTGGAGGAGATCAGCGAGGGCCATATCTACATCGGCGACCGGCTGGTCAACGACGTGCCGCCCAAGGACCGCGATATCGCCATGGTCTTCCAGTCATATGCGCTCTACCCACACATGAGCGTCTACGACAACATGGCCTTCGGCCTGCGGTTACGCAAGACTCCCAAACAGGAGATTGACCGGCGAGTGCGCGAGGCGGCGCGCATCCTGGGCATCGAGGAGCTGCTCGACCGCAAGCCCAAGCAGCTCTCCGGCGGGCAGCGCCAGCGCGTGGCGGTCGGACGGGCCATCGTCCGCGAACCGAACGTCTTCCTGATGGATGAACCGCTGTCCAACCTCGACGCCAAGCTGCGCGTGCAGGCCCGCGCCGAGATCAGCAAGCTCCATCAGCGGCTGGGCACTACGTTCATCTACGTCACCCACGACCAAGTGGAGGCGATGACGATGGGCACGCGCATCGCCGTGCTCAGCGCCGGCGTCCTCCAGCAGGTGGACACGCCGCAGAACCTCTACGACTTCCCGGCCAACTTGTTCGTCGCCGGCTTCATCGGCAGCCCGGCTATGAATATGTTCAGCGCCCGACTGGTCCAGCATGACGGCCGGGTGGCGATTGATACGGGCGACTTCCGGGTGTCCATTCCCGAGAACCGGCAATCGGTCTACCGCCCCTACCTGGGACGGGAGATCGTCTTCGGCATCCGCCCGGAGGACGTGCATGACCCGCAGTTTGCCCCGCCGGAGATCCAGGCTGCCCGGATCGAGGCGCGGGTGACGGTGACGGAGCTGATGGGCAACGAGGTGATCGTCTACCTGGAGCTGCCGCACAACGAGTTCCTCGGCCGCTTCGACCCGCGCACGGCGGCCCGCGTCGGCGCGACGATCCCCGTGCTGCTGAACATGGATCGCATGCAGGTCTTCGACCGGCAGACCGAACGGGCGATCCGGTAGACGGACAGGGCGGGCGGTCCGCCCGCCCTACGGCATCTCCGCCAGCCGTCGCTTGAGGTAGACGATCGGGGGTACGGGCGACGGGTCGGCCTCATTCAACAACGCCAGATAGAGGCTGACGTAATCGCCGAAGTGGATCAACGAGAGCATCTGCGCCAGGCGACATTGCCCGCGGCCGCAGATGGTTTCGTGCGCCACGCCCGCCTGCTGGAGCAGCTCCTGGGTCACCTCCCAGCGGGCCTGCACGCGGCGATGGTCGAACGACGAGCGCAGCATGATTACGTACATCGGCTGGCTGGCGGGCGACGGCAGCGCGTATCCGACCACGGCGTTGTGGTTCAGTTCCGGCAGTTCCTCCCAGAAGGCCCACTGCTTGCTGTTCTCGTTGAACTGACCCTTCCAGCGGCGGGCAACGGCGGACAGGAATCCCGCTCCGTAGACCACCGGCAGGCGGCTGAGCAGCCGTGCGGCGAGGAACTTGGCGGCGTTATGGGCCATCGCTACCTCTGGACGGATCTCCTGCTGCCAGCCCTCCATCACCGTCACTGCTTCCTCCAGGTCGGCCCCGTAGTCGCGCAGCAGGCCCAGGCGGCAGAACAGGCCCAGCAACAGCACCAGCGAGTAGCCCAGGCTGGCCCGCGGCGAGGCCGGATACTGGAAGCGGAGCAGGGGAAAGCGCTCCTGCTCTGCCAGCGCGGCCAGCCTGCCGCCGGTAGTCACCGCCACCAGCCGACAGCCGCGCTCCAGCGCTTGGGCGCAGGCCGACAGCGTCTCCTCGGTGTCGCCGGAATAGCTGGAGGCCAGCACCAGCGTGTCTGGCCCGACGTGGGCCGGCAGGTCGTACCCGGCAACGGAGACGATGGGCAGCCGACACTCGTCGGCGACCAAGCCAGCCAGCAGTGCCCCGCCGATGGCCGATCCCCCCATCCCCAGGATCGCTACCTGGCTGACGCGCCGGTAGGGGGCATCAACCTCCAGCCCGCCGGCTAGCGTCCAGGCCTCGCGGCACTGGCGCGGCAGTTCGGCGATCCGCTCGCGCATCCCCCCAGGGTCGCCCTCCGCAACCGCTTGCAGATCATCCAGTTCGATCATCTCGCTCCTCCTCGGCTGCTGTTCCCTCCGGCGCGCCCGCCCCGCCGATGACCAGGGTGAACTCTCCCCGCGGCGCCTCGCGGGCGAAGCGGGCGCAGGCCTGGGAGACGGTCCCGCGCCAGATCTCCTCGAACCGCTTGGTTAATTCGCGGCAGATGGCCAGCGGGCGCTCCCCCAGCACGTCCGCGAGCTCCTGCAGTGTCTCCTCCAGCCGGTGCGGGGCCTCGAAGACGACCAGCGTCCACGGCAGGTCGGCCACCTCCTGCAACAGCGCCCGTCGCCGCCCGGCCCGGCGGGGCAGGAAGCCGAGGAACAGGAAGTGGTCGCTGGGCAGGCCGGAAGCGACCAGCGCGGCGATGGGCGCCGAGGCCCCCGGCACCGGCACGACCGGGTGGCCCCGCTCCAGCGCCGCCCGCACCAACAGGTAGCCGGGGTCGGACAGGCCCGGCGTCCCGGCCTCTGAGACCAGGGCCAGGTCGCCCTCCTCCAGCGCGCGCAACAACGCCCCCAGCTTCTGGCGCTCGTTACCGGCGAAGTAGCTGGTCACCGGTGTGGAAATGCCATAGTGCTCCAACAGG
>DAOTYW010000328.1:0-2377 GCA_034434755.1 Anaerolineae bacterium
GATGGTTAGCCGGTGCCGAACAGGCGGTCGCCGATGTCGCCCAGGCCGGGGACGATGTAGCCGGCCTCGTTGAGCTGCGGGTCCATGGCGGCCAGGTAGAGCGGGACGTCGGGATGGGCAGCGGTGAAGCGCTGGACGCCCGGCCGGGCGGCGAGGATGCTGATGAACTTGATCCGCTGGGCGCCCCAGCGCTTGAGAATGTCCACCACCGCCACCGCCGACCCACCGGTCGCCACCAGGGGGTCGAGCACCAGGCAGATATCCACCGCCGGGCTGACCGGGCGCAGGGCGTAGTACTCCACCGGATCGAGCGTGCGCCGGTCACGGGCCAGGCCGATGTGCCAGACCTCCGCGCCGGGCAGCGCCTGCCAGGCCCCCTCGACCATCCCCAGTCCGGCGCGCAGCACCGGCACCAGACCGACCTTCTCGGCCAGCCAGCGGCCCTCGGCGCGGCCCAGCGGGGTCTGCACCACCACCGGCTCGGTGGCCAGGTCAGCCGTGGCCTCGTAGACGAGAAGAGCGGCGATCTCACGTACCAGTTCGCGGAACTTCTTGGGGTCGCTCCGCTCGTCCCGCAACAGCGCCAGCTTGTGCTGGACGAGGGGATGGGTAGAGATCAGTACCTGGGAATCAGCCTGTTTCCGGTTCATCATCGTCACTCACTGCATCCGTGTCCGATCCGGGTGTGCTCTACGGCAGGTCGAAGACCATCACCCGGTCGTTGACCGCGTCGGTGACGTAGAGCGTCCCATCTGCCCCCACCGCTACCCCCATCGGCAGCCCCAACGAGCTCTCGTCGAAGCCGAACTGGCCGAAACTGTACAGGTACTCGCCGTTCGCGTCGAAGACCAGGATGCGGTAGTGGCCCGGATCGCTGACGATCACCCGCCCGGCCTCGTCCACTGCCAGGTACGGCTTCTCCTCCACCTGCGGGTTGTTCCAGCCCATGATCGGCCAGGCGCGCAGGGGGGTGCCATCGCCGCTCATCTCCTGGACGCGCAGGTTCCACGAGTCGGCGACGAATAGCGTGCCCGCCGGGCTCACGGCCAGGCCGACCGGCTCGTTCAGTTGGCCCAGGGCGCTGCCGCCGCCACCCCACTCGCGCAGGAAGGCGCCGTCGGCGCTGAAGACCTGCACCCGCTTGTTGCCGGTATCGCTCACATAGACCGTCCCATCGGCGGCCACCGTCACGGCGCGTGGCCCGTAGAACGCCCCCTGCCCCAGCGGGTCGCCCAGGGCGGACATCCCAAAGCTGCCCCACTGACCCAGGAACTGTCCGTCGGCGCTGAAGCGCTGGACGCGGTGCGCCCAGGTGTCGGCGACGTAGACCGTCCCATCCGCGCCCACGGCGACGCCCCACGGTTCGCAGAAAGTGGCCGGGGCGAGGGTCGGCGCGCCGCAGTCACCCTGGCTGCCCCACGCGCCGAGGAAGTCCCCGTCGGGGGAGAAGCGCTGGATGCGGTGGTTGCGCGAGTCGGCCACGTAGACCGTGCCGTCGGGGGCGACGGCGATGGCGCGCGGGGCGGAGAACTGACCGGGCGCGCTGCCGCTCGTCCCCCAGACCGCGCGGGCGGTCAGCGCGATCCAGCCGGTGGCGTAGGGGTCCGCTGCGGGCTGTTCCGCCGTCTCCGTCGCCCCCACGCCGAAGTCCCACACCTGCGCCGCTACGTCACGGCGGACATACATGCGAAAGTGCTGCTGGAGCGGCCAGTGGCTCGGCTGGTGGGTCTTGCCGGTGAGCGCGTCGTAGAGGGTGTAGTCCATCCGGTAGAAGATCTGCCACAGCGCCGCCCGTCGCTGCGGATCGCGCAGCCAGTCCCACAGCCGCTGCCCGGTCAACAGCCGATAGTCCTCCATCGGCCACCAGTAGTGGGTGTATTCGAGCGTGATGTAGTCGTCCCCCAGGTACGGCTCGACCGCCGGCCAGAGCGCCTGCTCGGCGATCACCACGGCTGCCCGCACCTGCTCGGCGGTCGGCTGGTCGCCGAAGAAACGGGCGTTGGGGTTGTTGCGCAGGTACCAATAGAGCAGGTATGTATTCGCGCCGAGGTTGTAGGAGACATCCACCGCTTCCGGCCCGCCGCCGGCCCGGGCGGTCAGCTCCTCGACCTGTTCCAGCGCTGTGCGTACGTCGGGGCCGTTGTGGGCGTAGACCAGGAACTCGGCAGGGCGGTCAAAGTTGATGAACGAGAGACGGAAAGCGACGTGGACGGTCAGCAGGCTGAGGGCCAGGAAGGCGGTCAGCACGGTCAACAGGAGGCCGTCACGCCCGCCGATCCGCACCCACAGCCAGCCGACCAGCGCGCCGAGGACGGCCAGCCCGACCAGGCTGCCGAGGAAGTTGCCGCTGACCTGAAGCTGGGCCAGCTCGACGCCC